>NZ_JAUBQD010000037.1:64783-74921 GCF_036701085.1 Microcoleus sp. Pol7_A1 | reverse complement strand
GCGCGGATCTTTGACAGAGTTCTGGTGTTCTGTGTTGAGATTAAACACGCCATTAAATCCTAAGTAAGGGACTTTATAAGCATTCATCGAGATAACTTGAGTGGCTCCAGGTGATGGAGGCGTAGTTTTGGGGGGCGCTGCCTGAGCAGTCTTTTGAGATCGACTTGCAATGTTTTCTGAGGCTGGTTTCGCGTCAGGTTGACTGACTTGCGGTGCATCTGATAGGGGTTGACAAGCGATCGTTGCTACCCCAGTTAGAATGAGAATTGGATTAAGTTGAAATCGTTTCATGGTGGAGTCTCCTGGTAGAAAAATTTAGAACGCGATCGAGTCGTTGTCAAGTCGCAAAATAACTATCACAACTGCACGGTAAATGAAGCAATTACTGTCAATGGTTCACCAGGCTTATTGCCAGAAGCTCTGCTACCCGTGACAGATTCAATGTAGTTGACATTGAACAGGTTTTTGATATTTATGGCAGCTCGCCAATTATCGCGCTGATAAAAAACAGCAGCATTGGGGAGGAAATAACTATCCGCTTGAAAGCTGTTAGCTAAATCCCCTTGTCTCTCGCCAACAAAGTTGAACCCAAGCCCAAAACCTAAACCCTGCAACTCGCCGCTTTGAATTTCATAAGTTGTCCACAGACTACCGCTATGTTTGGGAACATTAAACAATCTGTTGCCCACCAACTCGCGGTCTGTATCTGCTGTAACTTCAGCGTCCGTATAGGCGTAAGCTGCAATCATATTCCACCCCGGCAAAATTTGTCCCGAAATATCGAGTTCAACACCACGACTTTGCTGTTCCCCAGAGGCAATTGAGAATAAAGAATTATTCGGATCTGTGACAGCAACGTTCTGTTTTTTAATGTCAAAGTATGCCACTGTAGCCCCCAGCCTTCTGTCGAGCAACTCAGCTTTGACACCGACTTCGTAACCCGAGCCGGTTTCGGGTTCGATCAGACCGCCCCCGGCTGTTGTTGCCGAACCTGGATTAAAAGAGCGCGAATAACTCGCATAAAGAGAAACTTCTGGAATGGGTTGATAAACAATCCCTGCACGGGGGGAAAAATCATCGTAATTTTGAGTTGTTTCGCTTGCATCTGGGTTGGAAGTACCCGGAATAACTCGGTTTTTTTGCTCTGCGGTGTCATAGCGAAGACCTGCTAGCAGCTTTAAATTATCGAAGATTGAAATTTGATCTTGCACGTAGAATCCATATCTGCTTGTCTCTACATCATTTCCTCCAAAATCAGGTAGGGCATCTTCATCTGGCTTGAGAACTTTTCTGTAAACCGGATTGAAAATATTGAGGGTTTGCGGTGTGACAAAATCACCGACTGCGACAAGTCTTTCATCGTTGTAGCTGATGTCTGCACCGAATATGAGTGTGTGTTCGACTGAACCTGTAGCAAACTCACCGACGATGTTTGTTTGGAGGGCGTAGTTTTTATCTTGGCCGTCTTGAGAAGCAAAGAAGCGATTAACTTCAGCAGTTTCTTCATCAAAGAAAATTGGCAGAGCGACTACATTGAAATCGAAGTTGTAGGATGAATAGCGAAAGGCATTTCTTAGCTTCCAGTTGTCACTGAAACGGTACTCGAAATTGTAGCCAATATTAAAGTATTGAGCGTCTACTCTATCATCGGGTTCGCCGGCAACACGATCGCGCGGAACCTCAACAACTCGATTGCCAACAACAGGCAGTCCATCATCGGCAGCCCGCTTATCATCGGTGTATTCAAGAGAAACTGTCAAGTCGGCGCGATCGCTTATTTTCCAAGCAAGCGTCGGACCAATAAAGAACCGCTGATTGTCTTGGTCGTAGTCCACAAAATTCTCACTTGTTCGGTACAATCCGTTCAGGCGGTAAAGCAGGCTGCGATCTGAGGTTAAAGGGCCGGAAATGTCAAAGCGGGGTCGGATAAAACTCTGGTTTCCAAGTTGCAGTTCAGCTTCGTAGAAAGGTTCTGATAACGGTTGTTTGGATACTAAGTTAATTAAACCCCCTGGCTGAATTTCTCCGTACAAAATTGAAGCTGGCCCTTTCAGAACTTCAACGCGATCGAGGTTGGCGACTTCTGGAAAAGTTTCAAACAAACCGTAACGCCTAAACCCATCTCGCAAGATAGGGGCATTGTCAAAACCCCGAAGGCCGAAGCTGCCACCCCGTCCTGTAGAATCTCCGCCCACTGTGACACCGCTAACGTTGCGGAGTGCCTCATCTAAGCGGGTGACTTGTTGATCTTCTATCACTTCTTGAGGGACAACTTGGATCGACTGAGGAATGTCTCGAGTTGGCGTGTCGGTTCTCGTCGCAGTGGAAGCAATGGGAGCTCGATAGGGAGTTTGCTGACCGGCGGTGACGGTAATTTGAATTTGTTTTGTGCTGACACTCAAAACTAAACCGCTATCGCTTCTGACTGCACCTGCTGTTGGCAAATTTTCTTGCCCTGTAATAATAATGCGGATACTAACGGCATCAACAGCAGTCACCGCGACTGAATTAATCCCCTCAAATGGATTCTCGGCATTAAATTCTCCACCCCCTGGTAGGGCTAGTTGAGCATTGGCAATCTCAGCGATCAGGGTTTTTCCCTCTGCCCTAGTATTCGCTTGCAGCACTTGCCCCTCTGCTGTTTCTAAAATGACTTCTAAACCTGCCGGAGTTGAGTTTAGTCGCACTCCTGTTACTTGTACGACTGATTGAGAGATTTGCATTCCTGAAGAGAAGGTAAAACTTGGTTGCTGGCGCGGCAATAATCCCTCTAAACTGGTGCTGGGTTGTTCTATTTCGCCGACTTTATGAATAGATGTCGTCGGTATTGATAGCGCAGCAGCTACTGGTGGAGGATTCGGGATAGAGGTAGAGCGATCGTCGGAGTTGGAAATATTTTGCGTCAACTCGGGCTTGGGTTGGCGTGAGTCGTCTGCCGCAGTTTGCTTTGTTTCAAGCTTCTGACTTTTAATCAACGACTTCACCTGAATGGGAAGTTCTGGCTGTAACCGAGTTGCGATCGCGGGCTGTTGTTGAGGCAATTCATCTGATTCACGATGAATCTCGATCGGCGCAGGTGCGATCGAGCGTTCAAATTCTGTTAAGTCCTCTTTAGCAGCCTCAGCCGCCACTGAAGGCGCAATACCAACACTCAGCAGTGCAACGCACCCCAATGATAAATACAGTTTCATCTTCACACCACAACATCGGTAATATTTTGGGGCTGCTACGCAATTCGTAAGGGTGGCGGTCAACAACCCAGCACTTTATCACTAATCATTTGCAGTAACTCGCTCAAAATATAATAAGTATGGTGTCAATGTCAAGTAAAATTTTCACTTATTTATTAATAAAATTTTTCATTTATTAGTAAAATGCGCCGGAGGGTCTCACAGGCCGATCGGGTGGCCGGCCGTTGATGTCAACAAACACGTTACATCTCCAGTCCGGCCTGTGAGACCCTCGGGCCCTCCGGCCTGTGAGGACTAAAGCGAAAACTTGAGCTATAAGCTTCGGACTTAAGTCTAAGAGCGGACTGGAGGCTTAAGTTGAGATTTAGGCTCGACCTAATCAAGAACTAATCTTAATAAGCTCTGACAACAGCCTGAGAAGAACTTATTAAGAAGGAAGATCGGGCGATCGCGTTACTGCTCGCTCGGCCTGGACTGAACCGAGAAACCAGATCCACAAGTGCGGCAAGTCGTTTTAAGGGAGATCGAACTCAGCATTAGCCGCCGAAGTTAAGGTAACAGTCGATCGCCCCCCGCGGCTTAAAACTTAAAATAGTGTGCAGAATCACGGACTTGCAGCTAAAGACAGAGGAAAATAGCGCTACTCCAACATAAAAGCTTTGTCTATGCAGCCAATTCGCACATTTAACGTTTCCCCCTCGCTACCGACAATTCTCGAACCCCTGCGCAAGCTTGCCTACAATTTGCACTGGGACTGGAACGTCGATACCAAAGACCTCTTCCGCCGCCTCGATCGAGATCTGTGGGACTCCAGCAACCAAAACCCGGTGCTGATGCTCGGAACCATATCTCAAGAGCGACTGCAAGAAATGGCAGAAGACGAAGGCTTCATCGCCCAAATGAACCGAGCCGCCCAGCAGTTAGACGATTACCTCAAAAATCGCGCCTGGTACCGCAAACAGCGCGGCACCGAGCTGCAGGAATGCTATGCTTACTTTTCGATGGAATTCGGCTTAGTTAAAGCCCTGCCCATATATTCCGGCGGTTTGGGCGTGCTCGCGGGCGACCACCTCAAATCAGCTAGCGATTTGGGCTTGCCCTTAGTCGGCGTTGGCTTGCTTTACCAAGAAGGTTATTTTTCGCAGTATCTCAACGCCGACGGCTGGCAGCAAGAACGCTATCCGCTCAACGATTTCTACAATATGCCGCTGCACCCAGAACGCAATCCCGACGGTTCGGAATTGCGGATTGAGGTGGACTATCCCGGCCGCAAGGTGTATGCCCGAATTTGGCGGGTACAAGTGGGAACGGTTCCTTTGTACCTGATGGATACAAATATTGAACCTAACAGCCGCTACGACCAAGATATTACCGACCAACTGTATGGCGGTGATAAAACTCTGCGGATGCACCAAGAAATCATGCTGGGCATCGGCGGCGTGAAAATGCTCAAGGCATTGGGGCTGACAGTTACTGCTTATCACATGAATGAAGGCCACGCGGCTTTCATGGCTTTGGAACGCATTCGGATGCTGATGGAGGAATATCACCTGAGTTTCGTGGAAGCGGAACAGGTGGTGGTTTCGAGCAGTATGTTTACGACTCACACGCCTGTACCTGCTGGGTTTGACTTGTTCGAGCCGGATATGGTGATGCACTATCTCGATCAATATCCCAAGATTTTTGGCTTGTCGCAAGATGAGTTTCTGGGATTGGGCCGCGAGAATACTCGCGATTTGTCCGGGCCTCTGAATATGGCTATTTTGGCTATTAAAATGTCAAGTTTTGTCAACGGGGTGGCGGCTTTGCACGGTGTGGTGTCGCGCCCGATGTTTCAGGGATTGTGGCCGGGTTTGCCGCAGGAAGAAGTGCCGATTACTTCGATTACCAACGGGGTTCACGCTCGCAGTTGTGTGGCGAAGTCTACTCAGGAGTTGTACGATCGATACCTCGGCCCGGATTGGGAAATGACTCGCAAGGACGATCGACTCTGGGACAGGCTGTCGTCGATTCCTGATGAGGAATTGTGGCGGAATCACGAACGCTGTCGATCGGAGTTGGTGGTGTTCGCACGGGAGTGGCTGCAAAAGACTTTGCGCGAGCGCGGTGCGGCCCAAACGGAAATCGAGCGGGCGCGGGAGGCTCTCAATCCCAAGGTGCTGACGATCGGGTTTGCCCGCCGCTTTGCTACTTACAAGCGGGCTACACTGTTTTTGCGCGATGTCGAGCGAATTATGCGGATCATGCGGGACAGCAACCGTCCCGTGCAGTTTGTGATTGCTGGGAAGGCTCACCCGATGGATATTCCGGGTAAGGAATTGATTCGGGATATCGTTCACTTCATCCGCGAGCACGACACGATGAGCTCGATGGTCTTTTTGCCGAACTACGACATTAACGTCGCTCGGATGATGGTGTCTGGCTGCGATGTGTGGCTGAATACGCCGCGCCGCCCCCGGGAAGCTTCCGGGACTTCGGGGATGAAAGCTTCGATGAACGGTTTACCGAATCTGAGCATCCTCGACGGATGGTGGGATGAGGCTGATTATGTTCGTACCGGTTGGCCGATCGGACATGGCGAGTTTTACGAAGATACTAAGTATCAGGATGAGGTCGAGGCGAATGCTTTGTACGACTTGATGGAAAAGGAAGTTGTACCGCTGTTTTACAACCGGGATGATGATGGAATTCCCCGCGGTTGGACGGCGAAAATGAAGGATTCGATTCGCTTGAACTGTCCTTTCTTCAATACTGCTCGGATGGTTAAGGATTACGCGCGGCGGGCATATTTCCCGGTGAGCGATCGATTCCACACCATGACTTCGGATAATTGCGCTCCCGCCAAGGAGTTGTCTCACTGGAAGAAGCACATTCTCGCGAAGTGGAAGGATATTAAAATTGAGGCTGTTGATATTTCCCAGGATAAGGAAGTTAAGGTCAATCAGTCGATCGCTGTTAAATCTCGGATTAATCTGATGGGATTGACGCCTGCGGACGTGCAAGTCGAACTTTATCAAGGTTCGGTTGATGCTAACGGAAATATCATCGGTGGCGTGCCGGTGGTGATGGAGTATTTGGGAGAAGATTCTCACAATACTAGCCTTTATACGGCTGACATTACTTATACTTCTAGCGGCTTGCAAGGTTTGTCGTTGCGGGTTTTGCCGAAGCACGACAATCTCAGCAGTCCTTATGAAGCTGGCGTGATTCTCTGGGCACATTAGTCAGTTGACTGTTGACTGTTGACTGTTGACTGTTGACTGTTGACTGTTGTCATGCCCTATTCTGTCATTCTTCCTCTCGTGTTATCGAAGTTGGGGAACGACGATGTAGCCGGTTGTGCGATCGCCCAAAACCAAATTCCGCTCGATTCCCCAGTACCACCAGTGCGCGCCTATATAAGCGCACAGCAAGGCATCTAGCTTGTCTTCTAAGGCTTTGAGGGTTGCAACACTGGTGGGGATTTCTAAAGGAATTAAACCGCCAAGGCTCACAGGCATCTTGCCTGTGCCACAAGAAAGATTTAGAGAGGGTTCAAGGCTCGGTAAAATATCTATAATATACTGGCAGAGTTTCATCAATTCTAGTTGACGTTCTGCCAGTTTTCCTTTTTTGTATTTGATGATTTTGTCTAATTTAAATAAGTTTATTGTGGCTGGATGGGGATAGACTTCTATTTGATATCTGCCTAATTTTTGAGCTTCTATTATCGGTGCGTGGACAAATCCTCTGGCTTCTAAACTGAGGCCGAATTCGATTGTTTTTTGGGCGAAGGGGCGGGAAAGATTGGCGGGATAGCAGCCGGCGTGGTAGCGCCCGAAGTGTTTGTGGGTGAGTTTGTCTGCTTCGCGCATTCCCGCAGGATTAGGGATGATTGTGGGGGCGTCTACTGCGATTATTGCTGGTTCGGTTGGGGAGACTTGGGTATCGATCCAGGTGAGAATGTCGTTCAGGGATTGTTGGCGATCGCACTCTATTAATTCTAATTGGTTATTTTGCCAATTCAAACAGCACAATCCGCTTGCTCCTGAACTCCAACCTAAATCGATTCCGATAAATTTCATATAGTTCTGGACGCACGGGTGGTCAGAAACCGGGTTTTTTTGCGAAATACTTAGTTACAGACAGCAAAAACCGCAAAAAACCCGGTTTCTTTGGCTTTGATGCGTCCACTCAACTCTTCTCCTGCTTCTCATCCGATGGCGGGGGTTGTTGTTTCATTTCCTTTTGGTGTTCTCTGGCTGCTTGCTCCAAAATGAATGCTGACAAGCTGCTGACTGAACGGCGTTCTTGACTTGCCCACTCTTCAAGGATGTCATAGATTCCATCGGCTAAATAGGTCGCTAAGCGTTTGGTCATCAGAGATTCATTATTTTTTAGTATAAGCCGATCGTAATTGTGCTGTATCTAGACCATCCTGTCGAGTTTGGCTCATTTAAAGCATTTATGTGTGCTATATCTATGCTATAGTTTCAAAAAGTCAAAAGCCAGCGCTGAACTTCCTACGGCCCGCGCTGGCTGATGGTTCCCCAAATACAAGGAGACAATCCACATAATAAGGAGACTATTACTATGGTAAAGCCTGTGAGCGACGGCAGCGAATATACCCGCGGCTATCAACAAGCTGTGAATGATTTTGGCATAACGCAACTGCTGTCGGGTATCCGCAGCTACTCTGATGAAGACTTTGATGCCGATCGCGCGCGCATGACTGGGCCAGAGATCGAAAGCTTTGCGGTGTTTCTGATTCTGCGCGTCGGGGCGAATCTCAAAGGAAGTACGATCGCCGGCTACCTCAACACTCTCAGAAAAGCCAATTCTCCGACGATCGCCGATCGCCCCGCGATCGAACTCAACCCAAATCCGCGAGGAAAAACACCTGAAAAGTCAAACGGGGGCGATCGCACTTCTTGGGCGATCGTCCGAATTTTACCGAATGCTGAGCACTATACAATTGCGCGTTTTGTCAACCGCCAAGATGCGGACGATCGGCGGAGGGCTTTGTGTCGGTTTATTCCAGGGGGTGTGTTTGAAGTTGTGTGCGATCGGGCTTAATTAAAAAACACAAATCCCGTAGTCCGTCGGGGGTTTTAACCCCCGCCGGACTGTTGCAACAAATGTAAAATATCAGTTGGAATGAACTTTTGCTAAAAGCTCGATCGCTTCAATACCGCTTGTACTACAATTAAAATCTATACTCTCTTTACTAAAACCGATGGAAACCATCAATCTTAAAGAAGAAGTCCGCAGCTTAATCGATCAACTGCCTGAAAACTTTACCTGGTCTGACCTGATATCTGCAATTTATCTCAGGCAAGCGATGAAATCCGAACCTATCCAACTTAAAGGCATACAACAAGGTAAAAACATCCAACTGTCAGATTTGGATCTCATGCAAGTGTTGAAATCCGATTATCTCAGGCAAGTGTTGAAATCCGAACCTATCCAACTTAAAGGCATAAAACAAGGTAAAAACATCCAACTGTCAGAAAAATTCAACATTCCTGATGGCTCCGAAGTTCTGATTGAAGTGCGGGAAGTTTCGCCTGTCAACCCTGAGGATAAACTGAAAAGAATGAAAGAGTTTCTGACAGCTTGGTTAGATGAAGACAGAGAGGAACGGAAAAAAATTAAAATTAGAGAATTCTTTGAAAGCGATCGCACAAGCAAGAGAAAATCATCGGTGATGCCTCCTAAAAAGCGCCGTGCACCACTGTTTGGCAGCGATCGCGATTTAATTTCAATATCTGACGGTTTTGACGAGCCATTAGAAGATTTCAAGGATTATATGTAATGAAACTTCTGTTAGATACTCATACCTTAATTTGGTTTTTTGCAGGCGATTCTCAACTTAGTGCCACTGCACGGATTATAATTGAGGACGAAGATAATAATAAACTGGTCAGTATACCAAGTATTTGGGAGATGGCAATTAAGGAAAGTAAAGGGCTGCTGAATTTGAGTGTGCCTTTTCAGGAGTATATCGGGCAAAAACTCAGTTTAGAAGACTTTAATCTCCTGAATATCAATTTAGATCATCTGAATGCGATCGTGACCATGCCTTTTCATCATAAAGATCCGTTCGATCGCTTGCTCATTGCACAATCAATGGTGGAAGGGATACCGATATTAAGTAAAGATTCTGCGTTTGATGCCTATTCTATTAATCGACTTTGGTAAATTATGAAAATGATGAAACAAATTATTAGCAGTGTTTGGGTTTTGGGTGTGTGTCTGACTCCTCTGACTGTGCCGCTGATGGTGCAACCGAGTTGGGCCCAAAGTCAAAATTCACAGCTTGAAAAATTAAACCAACTCATAGAGCAAGCAATACAACAGGGACAGCAAGGACAAGAAGCGCGACAGGCAATAGAAACATGGCAGCAAATTCTAGCCATTGCGCGACAATTGAAAGAGAAAAAAAGTGAAGCACTAGCACTCAATTATATTGGTCTTAACTACGACAGCCTTTCCCAACCGCAAGAAGCATTGAAATACTATAACCAAGCTTTACCAATTATGCGGTCAGTGGGCGATCGCAGGGGGGAAGCTGCTACTTTGAATAATATTGGTGCAGCGTACAACAGCATCTCCCAACCGCAAGAAGCATTGAAATACTTTAACCAAGCTTTACCAATTACGCAGTCAGCGGGCGATCGCAAGGGGGAAGCTGCTACTTTGAGTAATATTGGTTTAGCCTACAACAGCATTTCCCAACCGCAAGAAGCATTGAAATACTTTAACCAAGCTTTACCAATTCTGCGGCAAGTGGGCAATCGCAGGGTGGAAGCTACTACTTTGAATAATATTGCTTTAGCGTACGACAGCATTTCCCAACCGCAAGAAGCATTGAAATACTTTAACCAAGCTTTACCAATTCTGCGACAATTGGGCGATCGCAGGGTGGAAGCTACTACTTTGAATAATATTGGTTTAGCGTACGACAA
>NZ_JAUBQD010000037.1:0-64683 GCF_036701085.1 Microcoleus sp. Pol7_A1 | reverse complement strand
CATTTCCCAACCGCAAGAAGCATTGAAATACTATAACCAAGCTTTACCAATTCTGCAGCAAGTGGGCGATCGCAGGGTGGAAGCTACTACTTTGAATAATATTGGTTTAGCTTACGACAACATTTCCCAACCGCAAGAAGCATTGAAATACTATAACCAAGCTTTACCAATTCTGCAGCAAGTGGGCGATCGCAGGGGGGAAGCTGCTACTTTGAATAATATTGGTGCAGCGTACAACAGCATATCCCAAACGCAAGAAGCATTGAAATACTTTAACCAAGCTTTACCAATTATGCGGTCAGCGGGCAATCGCAGGGGGGAAGCTGCTACTTTGAATAATATTGGTAGAGTGTACAACAGCATTTCCCAACCGCAAGAAGCATTGAAATACTTTAACCAAGCTTTACCAATTATGCGGGAACTGGGCGATCGCGCGGGGGAAGCTACTACTTTGAGTAATATTGATGCAGTAAACAACATAATTCAACCGCCAAGCAAAACAAATATCCCGCCAACTCCCCAATGAACCAGGTTATTTCCCTGCTGTATTGCAGGCAATTAAGAAACGCTAAACTCTCCCCCACAAAGCCAAGCCGCCGCCCCTTCCCCTAGCGGCAATTATCCCATCTTCTACCAGAAAATATGCAAAAAATGCCTGTTTCCCCACACTCAAACTAAAAAAATCTGCCTCCCGCGCTTCTCCACCGCGAATAAATCCTTGATACACAGTTTTACCCAACAATTTCACCGTAATTCTGGTAAAATCAAAAGCTAAAATATTTTTATTAACCAAAAACTTAGTCGGCCCGGAAAGAGTTAGTACGATCGCCCCAACTTGCACCGAATTCTCCACCCTGCCGGTTTCGCTATTCTCTTCCCCTCCAGCAACAGGTTCTGCCGAATAAGCAATTTGAATTTTCGCAATCCACTGAGGGATGTAACGTCCCGCACCCAAAACAATCCCCGCTTTTTGTCGAGTCTTTTTGGTGCCGGTGATAAAGCACAGTTGCCAGTTGCCGATTAATTGCTCGAAAGAATAGCGAATTTTATTTTTTTTCGCGTTTTTCTCAGCTTCTAGGAGGGCGGCGACTACCGCGTCTGGAGATAGTTTAGAATTAGATTGGGCAGCTTGTTCTAAAATAGATATATTTTCCATTTAATAATATACAGATTTGTATTTTAAGGGTGGTAGCTGAGTCTAGATCCCCCTAAATCCCCCTTAAGAAGGGGGACTTTGAATGCTTCTAAGCCTGCCCTTTTTAACAAAGACTTTGACTGCTTCTTGTCCCCCCCTTATTAAGGGGGCTAGGGGGGATCGAGTCTACAGTCAACTGCTTGCTTCTTCCCCCTTCTGTTTTGGAGGGCTAGGGACGATCGCATCTGTTAAATACCTAAGTCCTAAAGCTGCAAGACATTGATAATATTAGCTGAAGTAGCGGAGAAAAACATGGTTGCGATCGCCCCCACAGACACAGAAATCATCGTCATCGGCAGCGGGATTGGCGGTCTGACTTGCGCTGCAATGCTCGCCCGCTATGGCTTTGAGGTTGTGGTTTGCGAAAGCCATTCGATCGCGGGCGGCGCCGCACACGGTTTTGAACGCGACGGATTTAGCTTCGACTCCGGGCCCTCCCTGTACTCAGGATTATCCTACAGCCCGTCTGCGAATCCGCTGCGGCAAGTTTTGGATGCCATCGGCGAAAAACTCCCCTGCATCACCTACGATACCTGGGGTTGCTGTTTGCCAGAAGGCGATTTCGACACATCCGTTGGTGCGAGTCAATTTGGCGAGGTGCTCGCACAACTGCGCGGGGCGGAAGCAGTCGCCGAATGGCGGCAACTCCAGCGCATCATGGAGCCCTGCGCCAAAGCTGCCATAGCCTTGCCCTCCCTGGCTTTGCGCTTCGATTTGGGCGCTGTTTTTACCCTCGGCCAATTTGCGCCGGCTTTCCTGCAAAGTGCTGGCGACGCGATCGCACTTGCAGGCCCTTTCAGCAAAATTATGGACAAAAATGTCAAAGATCCGTTTGTCCGAAATTGGCTGAATTTGTTGTGTTTCCTGCTGTCTGGACTTGCAGCCGACGGAACGATCGCAGCCGAAGTCGCTTTCATGTTCGCCGACTGGTATCGCCCCAATGCAGTTTTGGACTATCCGATCGGCGGTAGTGCAGCTTTGGTAAATGCCCTGGTAGGCGGTTTAGAGCGCCACGGAGGGCGGTTGCTCCTAAATTCCCACGTTGCAGAAGTTTTGGTGGAAAACAACCGGGCTGCGGGCGTGCGGCTGCGATCGGGCAAAATTATTCGATCGCACAAAGCCGTCGTCTCCAACGCTTCCGTTTGGGATACACTGAAACTGTTGCCTGAAACCTCAGTCCCGCAAAGGTTTCGGCAACAGCGGCAGGCGACGCCCGAGTGCGACAGCTTCATGCACCTGCATCTGGGAATTGATGCTGCCGGAGTGCGATCGGACTTGGCTTGTCACTACATCTTCGTCAAAGACTGGGAAATGGGCGTTTCGGCCCCTCAGAACGTCGTTCTCGTCTCGATTCCCTCCCTCCTCGACCCCGACCTCGCCCCTCCGGGAAAGCACGTCATTCACGCATATACCCCCGGAAACGAGCCTTACGATTTGTGGCAAAAGCTCGATCGAACCAGCGAAGAGTACAAGCTGCAAAAACAAGCGCGCGCCGAGGTAATGTGGGAAGCCTTAGAGAGAATTATCCCCAATATTCGATCGCGCTGCGAAGTCACCTTAGTTGGGACACCCCTCACCCACGAACGGTTTTTGCGCCGCCATCGCGGTTCCTACGGGCCCGGAATTCGGGCTGGTAGCGGCTTGTTTCCCGGGCCGAGAACGCCTTTAGCGGGGCTGTTTTGCTGCGGAGATTCGACGTTTCCGGGAATTGGTTTGCCGGCTGTTGCTGCTAGCGGGGCGATCGCAGCCAATACGATCGCACCTTTGTACAAACATTTGGAATTGATTCGGGAAGTTATTAGTTAGTTGTTATTAGACATCTCCCATAATTCTTGTGGAACAGGCACCGTTCCTGTTCAAAACCTGCTTTTTAGGAGATGTCTATTAGTTATTTGTTATTTGTTATTTCTTAACGGAATTATTGAAGCGCTTTCCTAGCGAAGGACGCGAAGCCAAGAGTAAAGAATAATTTGATATAGTTAGTAAAATGTGACCGATATCTGTCAGCATAGAAATAGATAGTTCGATCGCAAAGAGGCCACCGTGCAACCCGTAGACTTTACAACTTTAACCGCAGCTTGCAGCGAACTGCGAGCCCAATGGCTGCCAGCGCGCTTAGAACAAGTCTACCAGCGCGATCGCTTCACCGTGTCCCTAGCCCTCCGCACCATGAAAGGGCGCGGCTGGATTGACCTTTCCTGGCATCCAGTGGCCGCCCGCATCTGCGTCGGCGACCCCCCGCCCCGCATTCCCGACACCTTCACCTTCAGCGAACAACTGCGGCACCAACTCAGCGGTTTAGCCTTAGTTTCCATCGCCCCCGTTGCATCCTGGGAAAGAGTCATAGACTTGCAATTCGCCAAACGCCCCGGAGAACCGGCCCTCTGGCACCTCTACGCCGAAATCATGGGCAAGTACAGCAACGTCATCCTCACCGCCCAAGACAACCTCGTTGTCACCTGCGCCCACCAAGTCAGCGCCAAACAGTCCACCGTCCGTCCCATCCAAACCGGGCAGCCCTACGAAATGCCCCCGTCTTTGACCGATGCAGTCCCGAGTCTGAGCGAATCTCAAAACCGCTGGCAATCGCGAATTAGCCTGGTTCCCGGTCAATTAAAGGGCAATCTGCTGAAGAATTACCGAGGGATGAGTAAAGCCTTGGTTTTGTCAATGATTCGATCGGCAAATTTAGACCCCGAACAATCCACCGACAGCCTCAATCCCGACGACTGGCAGCAACTATTCCAGCGCTGGCTATACTGGCTGCAATGCCTAGAAAATTCCAAATTTCACCCGAGTTTTACCCCCGAAGGCTACACTGTCATCGACTGGCCCACACCGGATATAAAAGAGGCAGAACCTGGAAACGAATCTAACTCCTCTGTTCCTTCTTCCTTCTCTTCCGTTCAAGAATTACTTAACAGCTACTACACAGGCGAAATCAATCAAGAAGTATTCGCCCAACTGCGGCACCAGCTTACCCAAAAACTCAATAATGTCTTAGCAAAACTGCGCCTCAAAGCCAACACATTTAAAGAACGTTTGCAGCAATCCGCAGACGCCGACACCCACAAATCCCAAGCCGATTTGCTGATGGCAAATTTGCAGCATTGGGAACCGGGAATGAAATCAATTTCTCTCCCCGACTTTGAAACCGAAAAACCAGTTATCATTCCCCTAAATCCGGAAAAAAACGCAGTTCAAAACGCTCAAGCCCTCTACAAAAAACACCAAAAACTTAAAAGAGCCCGCATTGCAGTAGAACCTTTGTTAGCCGCCGTACAGGAAGAAATCGACTATTTAGAACAAGTTGAAGTCGCACTTTCGGTATTGGAAACCTACCGCAACACCCAAGATTTGCAAACCCTCGCCGAAATCCGCGAAGAACTGATCCAGCAAAAATATCTAGAGGTACCAGATTACCGCAGTACCGACAAAAATGCTGCGATCGAATTTCACCGCTACCAAACCCCCAGCGGCTTTGAATTATTAATCGGGCGCAACAACCGCCAAAACGACCAACTCACTTTTCGCACCGCCAACGACTACGACTTGTGGTTCCACACGCTAGAGATTCCTGGAAGTCACGCTTTGCTGCGTCTCAAACCCGGTACTGTGGCTGAAGAAACTGATTTGCAATTTGCCGCCGACATGACTGCTTATTACAGTCGCGCCCGCCACAGCGAACAAGTCCCCGTGGTTTATACAGAACCGAAATATGTATACAAACCGAAAGGTGCTAAACCTGGTATGGTTGTATACAAGCAGGAGCGAATTGTCTGGGGTAGACCGCAGCAAGCTCCGGCATAGTTTATACAAAGTGAATAAAAGGTCGATCGGCAATCGAAACCTCGTTTTTAGGCAAAATAACCTGTTTGGAACCGATAAACCTACGCAGACACCGGATTTTTAAACTCCAGTTTGATTATACAAAGTTACCGAGAGTGCGATCGCCCTAAAAATTAAAATGCCTCTGTAATGTAAAGTTTTATTACACAAAATTAAATTTTGTTGTTATAATACCGCTTAAGAGAGATGATATTTCTTTGAGAACCCGCTGCAAAGAAACGTGCAACTTGGGTTTCCTCACTGTGAGAAAAACACTGTGGGAACACAACGGATTTAACTATTTGTGCAGACCAGCTTTTGCTAAAGCTGGTCGTTTCTGTTTAAACATTAAACCCAAGCCCCCACAGATTTTAGATTGGCGATTTTAGATATTAGATTAAAACCGCCAATCTAAAATCTAAAATCTAAAATCGGTGTGGGCTACTCCTAGAACGTAAATGTCGTTCTGACAACCCCAATCACCAAATCAGAATTATCTTTATTGTGGTCGGGAGCAGTCAGCCAAATCAGGCCAGGAGTGACAGAAATATTGTCGCTCAACTTAAACTGATAAAAACCTTCAAGGTGCAGCGAAGTATCCTTATCTTCCGGCAAAGTCCGATTAGTAGAATTCGTCACCCGCGGCTCCATACCTACCAGAATCCCCGCCACATTTCCTTCTTTCAACAAATCGGGAAAAGCCAAAGTAACTGCCCAGTTCCAGATTTTTTGATCCCCCCGCTGCACAGAACCGGTAGGAGTAGCCAAGTTGGATAAAATGCGCTGGTTGGTGTAACCCGCCCAACCGCCAATTGCAAATCTCCGGTTCAACTGCCACGAAGCTTGCGCGCCGTAGGAATTGCTAGAAACTGGCAGATTGCTATCGCTGTCGAGCCCGAAGGAACCGAGACGCGCCGGGAAATTAGAAGCATTGCTGCCGGTACCGGTAACAAAGTTGTAGGAATTAACGTAAGTTAAACCTAAAGCCATGTTATCGTTCGGTTTGAAAGTCAACTGAGCCAAACCGCCGTAAGAACCGTTGAACAAACCGTTACCCCGCGTCGGGTCCGCCGCGTTGCCGGCCAAATATCCCAAACTCAGCTCGAGTTTTTCCCCGAATTGCTGCCGCAGAGCTATGCCAGAACCGCCAGTCAAATAGTAAATCGGATTGCGAGTACCGAAGTTAGAAAGAGCGCCGTAGCCGCCGTCTCCGTCAAAGTAAGGGTTGACTGTGTTGGTAAAATCGTCAGCCGCGCCGGCGTTGGCTTCTAGAATTACAGTAGTGCTTTTGCTTAGAGGGAATTGGTAAAGCAGCGCATCTAAACCTACAGTATTGCTAGCCTCGCCAAAAGGCCCGGCATTAAACCGCAATTCTCCTTCAGCGGTTTTCGTATTATTAGTAGAAAACGAACCCAGATTCAAAACTTGCAGTCGAGTTCTGAGCAAATCTTCGCCAGAGAAACTCGTGTCGAAATTGAGACGAACCCTGCTGCCAAAAGCCGTCGTTTTATCAGCTTCGCGACCCTCGGCATCCTCTCCTCCGGCGATTCCAGTTAAAGCAAATACCACTTCGCCGTTGAGTTTAGTTGTAGTTGAAAACTGATTTGCTTCTAATTCAGAGGTGCGCGCTTCCAAAACATCGACGCGGCCGCGCAAAGTTGCCAATTCCGCCGCAAATTCTTCTTGCAACCTTTGCACAGAAGCCAAATCTTCTCGCGTCGCCAGATTTCTCGAACCGCCTTGAATCAGTTCGCTAACTTTATCCAAACACGCATTTAAACCTGCTGCAAACTCGTAGCGAGTCATCGCCCGGTTGCCGCGGAAAGTGCCGTCAGGATAGCCAGCTATACAACCGTAGCGCTCTACTAGGGATTGCAAAGCTTGGAACGCCCAATCGGTGGGCCGAACGTCGGAAAGTTGCGAAACAGAAGTTACTTGGCCGGCCGCATCTTCGCTGCTGCTGTCTTCTGCGCTGTATTGGTTGATTTGTTCTAAAACATTTGACTGTGCTTGAGGTTGGGCACTTGGATCGCTCGATTGGGCAATCGGCTCGGGTTGTGCTCCCGCTTTTTCTGCGTTTAAATTAGCCAGTGGGGCGGCGGGTTGCGTTTCGCTTAAGTTTGCGGGCGCGACTGCGGGGATTTGCTCCGCGACTGGTTGTTCGGCACTTAAATTTGCGGGCGCGACTGCGGGTTTGGTTTCGCCTAAATCTGCTGCTGCAACTTCCGGTGCTTTTGCTTGTTCGGCAACTGGGGCGATCGCTTCGTTAGCGAAGCCCTCGTAAAGGTTCGCACTTTCTTTCTCAATAGTTTCAACAGTCAAGTTGCTAGCTAGTGGCGCTGGTTCGACCGTCACCGCTGCCGTCTCGGACTTTGCCACCTCGGTTGCAGCACCTGCTAATTGCAATTGATGAGCTTGAGCTGTCGCGGCAATTTCTACAGGTTGCTCTGCTGCTAGCGCCCTCGAAGATACGACTAAACTTGCTGCCAATACAGCGGGACTAACTAAAAGTCCCTTCCACAAAAATTTGGACATTTTTCCCTCACACCACATTGAGCCGATCGCCCGTTCCGCAGATTTAGGCGCTCGCAAATCACCTTCAGTATTCCGCCTCATAGTATTTCTTGTCAACAATTGGGGGAATCGTTGTCGCAGATTGCGGTTTGGCTGTCTCTGATTTCAAAACACCCCCGTTGATTTCAAAAATCCTTGGTTCGATCTCGATATCTACGTAGAAACCCGGTTGATGGGTTGAGGGTGCGTAAGTGATCCCTCGGTAAGATTAATATTGACAGAACTGGCGCTAACAAATCGTTCGATCGGCTACATAACAAGTGAAAAAACTCAAATACGCCCTAGTTCACGAATGGTTGACGCCCTTAGCTACTGGCGGTTCAGAACTCGTAGTGCAGGAAATCCTCAAACACGTAGACGAGGCAGATGTCTATGCCCTCATCGACTTTGAATCGGCCAATCCCGAAAGCTATCTTTTCGGGCGACAGATTGGCACAACATTTTTGCAGCACTTTCCCGGAGCCCGCAGCGGTGTCCAAAAATATCTGCCCTTGCTGCCGATCGCGATCGAACAACTAGATCTGCGAGAATACGACATCATCCTCTCATCATCCCACGCCGTCGCCAAAGGCATCCTCAGCAGTCCTCAGCAACTGCACGTCTGCTACTGCCACACGCCCATGCGCTACGCTTGGGACTTAACTTTTGACTATTTGCGCAGCAGCAAAGCCGGACGGGGCATCCCAGGTCTGCTGACGCGATATTTGTTGCATCGACTGCGGCAGTGGGACGTAATTTCCGCCAACCGCGTTGATTATTTCATCGCCAACTCCCAACACACGGCGCGCCGAATTTGGCGGTGCTACCGGCGGCGGGCCCAGGTGATTTATCCGCCGGTAAACATCGATAGATTTTCCTTGATGCGGCAAAAACAAGACTTTTACGTCACAGTTTGCCGGTTGGTAAGTTACAAAAACGTTAGTGCGATCGTCCAAGCATTCAATAAACTCGGGCATACTCTAATTGTCATCGGCACCGGGCCAGAATTAGAAATGATTCGGCAAATCGCCAAACCCAACGTGCAAGTGCTCGGCTGGCAGCCCGCCTCCATAGTTGAAAAGTACATGGCAGAGGCGAAAGCTTTTGTCTATGCAGCTTGCGAAGATTTTGGCATAGCTTTAGTAGAAGCTCAAGCTTGCGGAACGCCGGTAATTTCCTATGCAGCAGGTGGCGCTTTGGAGACAGTGCTCGACATTCGCCAACATCCAGAGACTGGGACAGGTTTATTTTTTTCTTCCCAAACCGCAGCAGCATTAGTCGAAGCTGTCGAGGAATTTGAGCAGTTGCAAGACAAATTTGAGCCAGAAATCTGCAGGTTGCGCGCTGAACAGTTTGCCCCCGAAGTCTTTGGGCAGCGCTATCTAGCTTTTGTGGAACACTGCTATCAGGAATTTCAATCCCGCGATTTTACCAAGTCTGGGAGTTGAGAGAGTTGGAGAGGGGGAGAGTGGGAGAAAGCCTGAAGACCTGAAGGTCAGAAGGGGAAAATCTTACTTAGGCATAAGTGCCTTTTGCATAAGTGCCTTCAGAAGCCCTCTGCATAAGTGCCTTGTGCCCTCTTTACTCTTGACCGCTTCCATCGGACTTCTTCCTTCAGAAGCCTTATGCCTTAAGCTTCCGCTGCCTTTAACACAGTTGCATTCTGCCCTCTCAAGTATTCAGAATGCAGAAAATTGAGTATTTGAAACATAATTCAGAGAACAAAGCGTCTTGAGGCTTTATGATCAGGACTGTGTGTGGTGTGAAGTGAAGGAGTAAGATGACTGCCGACAGCCAACTAATCTCCGGCAAGGTAATTCGAGCGATCGCAAGACGCGGTTTTGGGCCTGTCCTGCAAGGAGATAGACGAATAAGTCGTTCTCTACAGAGCCTCGACGGAGAACTTTTCAAGCGGTTATTTGACATCCTGTTTTCCTTATCGGTTCTGATCCTGTTTGCTCCGGTTTACCTGCTTTTGGCTTTCTTAATCGCCTTAAGCTCGTCCGGGCCTATTTTTTACGTACAGGAACGAGTAGGCAAAAACCGTAAAAGGTTTTATTGCCTTAAATTCAGAACGATGGTGGAAAATGCGGACGACATATTGCTGGAAATCATGGAAAATTCTCCGCATTTGCGTCAAGAGTTTGAGGACAATTTCAAGCTGAAACAAGACCCTCGAATTACCTGGATTGGAAGATTTTTACGAATGACAAGTTTAGACGAATTTCCTCAGTTTTGGAATGTTTTAAAAGGAGATATGAGCGTCGTCGGGCCGAGACCTTTAGTTGAAGAAGAACTGCCGAGATACGGCCGTCACATCAACAAAATTCTCACCATAAGACCTGGAATTACAGGCTTGTGGCAAGTGTCCGGTCGCAACGACATTCCCTATCCCCGCCGAGTCCAAATCGACCTCTATTATGCAAATGACAAAAACCTTTGGATGGATATGTGGATTGTATTCAAAACAATTGGAGTTGTGATATTTCCCAAAAATAACGGCGCATATTAATTTTTGTCCGCAGTCAGCAATCAGTAGTTAGTTTTATTTGTTACTAGCCACTGATGCTGACTACTGACAGCAAGCGACAAACTCTTTGTCAAAACTAAACAGTTCCTTGATGCCGATCGAAGAATTGTGAGTTAACGTAGAGTTTGAGAAGAGGATCTACAGGCAACAACAGCCTCTGCCCACAAAGTCCGAAGTGAATTAACACAGCCTGTCAAAGGAAAATCAGATGACGCAACGCAAGCGAGCGCTAATAACAGGTATTACAGGCCAAGACGGCTCCTACTTGAGCGAGTTACTGTTAGAGAAAGGATATGAAGTTCACGGCATTATCCGGCGCAGTTCCAGTTTCAATACCGATAGAATTGACCACATCTATGTAGATCCTCACAGCGAGGGAGCGCGGTTGTTTCTGCACTACGGCGACTTAACCGACGGTACTACTCTGCGCCGGATATTGGAAGAAGTTCAGCCGGTAGAAATTTATAACTTAGGCGCTCAATCTCACGTTCGAGTCAGTTTTGACTCGCCGGAATATACGGTTGACACAGTAGGAATGGGAGTATTGCGCCTGCTAGAAGCAATTCGGGACTATCAGCGCCGCACCGGCATAGAAGTGCGGTTCTATCAAGCAGGTTCTTCGGAAATGTTTGGTTTGGTGCAGGAAGTTCCGCAGAAGGAAACAACTCCTTTTTATCCCAGAAGTCCTTACGCCTGCGCCAAAGTTTACGGTCACTGGCAAACAGTAAATTATCGCGAATCTTACGGACTTTTTGCCTGCAACGGCATCTTGTTCAATCACGAATCTCCCCGCCGCGGTGAAACTTTTGTAACTCGAAAAATTACTCGCGCCGTTGCCAGAATAGTCGCAGGCAAGCAGAAAAAGATTTACTTGGGCAATCTCGATTCCAAGCGGGACTGGGGCTATGCTAAAGACTACGTGCAGGCGATGTGGCTGATGCTGCAAAAAGACAAGCCTGACGATTATGTCATAGCTACTAACGAGACCCATTCCATTAAGGAATTTCTCGATTTGGCTTTTACTTACGTCAATTTAGATTGGCAAAAATATGTGGAGTTTGACGAACGCTACTTGCGTCCGGCAGAAGTCGAACTGTTGATTGGCGATTCGACTAAGGCGCGCCAGCAATTAAATTGGGAACCTTCTGTAACTTTTCAGGAGTTAGTACATTTAATGGTAGATGCTGACATGAAAGCTTTAGACCAGCAAGGTCGGGGTTCGGGCAACGGATTTGATTGAGTAGCTAAACAAAGCCGTCAGTGCGAACAATTTGTAGGGGTAGTGCCGCGTGTCTACCCCCTTTCGCGAAAGGCGCGCACCGGGGGGTTGCCCCTGCACACAATCCATAAAGGATTAGAGGATTGTTACAGCTAAGTAGGTGGCGACAAATAAACACTACATGGGAGGACGGGTGAACTCACTGCTCTACTCGCTTGTATCTCGCGCTCTTAAGCCGTACTCGCCCCCACAATATACTATGGTTTTTTTCGAGCATCTACTCATTAGCGCGATCGGCATTCAAAGAACCAGCTTAATTGCTCGCAAAATTTTCAGATGTGCGGGCTAACAAAAACATTAAAATGATAGTTGAGGACTCGCGACTCATAAATCTAACTTTCGGGTGTGCACGGCTCACATTTTCCCTATCTGCAGCAGCTAAAACTGATTTGCGGGCAACCGCGTCCTGTAGTTGAAAGCTTTTTTTGCTAAAGCAACAATTTTAGAATTGAAATTGTCGATCGACCCTTATTCAAAATCCCGAGGCTAAAATTATGACAAGCTTGGATTTAAGCAGCAAACGCATTCTAGTCACGGGCGGCGCCGGTTTTTTGGGCCGTCAGGTAATCGACCAGTTAGTGAAAGCAGGGGCCGATGCTGATAAAATTGCGGTGACTCGATCGCGCGACTGCGACCTCCGCGTCCTGGAAAACTGCAAGCGCGCCGCCGACCAACAAGATCTCATCATTCACCTCGCCGCCCACGTGGGCGGCATCGGTTTAAACCAACTCAAGCCGGCTGAATTATTTTACGACAATTTGATGATGGGCACGCAACTAATCCACGCGGCCTACGAAGCGGGAGTCGAAAAATTTGTCTGCATCGGCACGATTTGCGCTTATCCCAACTTCACCCCAGTTCCTTTCAAAGAAGATGACCTGTGGAACGGCTATCCAGAAGTAACTAACGCACCTTACGGAATTGCCAAAAAAGCCTTATTAGTGCAACTGCAATCCTACCGCCAGCAGTACGGATTCAACGGTATCTACTTGCTACCAGTAAATCTGTACGGCCCGGAAGATAACTTTGACCCGAAAAGTTCCCACGTCATCCCCGCATTAATTCGCAAAGTCCACGAAGCGCAACAAAGGGGAGACAAAACACTGCCAGTTTGGGGCGACGGCAGCCCTAGCCGCGAGTTTTTATATTCCACAGATGCCGCACGGGGAATTGTGATGGCGGCTCAATTTTACAGTGAATCTGACCCGGTTAATTTGGGAACGAATAGCGAAGTTAAAATTCGCGATTTAGTGGAAACGATTTGCGAATTGATGGGATTTGAGGGAGAAATTGTTTGGGAAACAGACAAACCAAACGGTCAGCCGCGCCGCTGTTTGGATACGGAAAGGGCTAAGCAAAAGTTTGGTTTTGTTGCTGAGGTAAAGTTTAAGGAAGGTTTGAAAAATACGATTGATTGGTATCGAAAACACGCAGTTTGAGTATGAAAAACCCGGTTTATTAAAGAAACCGGGTTTTTTTAGTTATCAGCCTCTCGGCATTCTGAATCTGGTTTTCTTGATTGGTCTACCTTTAGTAGCTTGGCGAATTGGTGTATGGAAACTATTGTATGGTGTACCTGCCACAATCATTGGCTTGCTTTATATTCCACCGTGACTGCTGGCATGACTTTGGGATTACCCACATTATTTACTGTACTGGCTTGGAAAAACAAGAATTGGTCAGTTGTAGATCGATCGCACTACTCATTGATTACGCTAGCAGCGCTGGCGTTCATTCCATGTTCACTGGGCTTTGAAGAAGTTGGAGGCGATCGCACATCTGGCACAGTCTTAGGTTAGCCATCCAAAAATAACTTATGTATACAGACTTGGTAGCAGATTAACTGTTTATATCTCAGACTAAGCAATATTTATTAAACATCTATAAGTATAGGTGTAAATCCTTAACAAAAGTTGTAGAAAAATGTTGAATGCCAGCTTATAAGTTAAGGTATAAAAACGATATAAATATAATATTATATCGTTTTTTATAAAAGTTATAATATTATATTATTGAATTAAGTCATTTGGTGTAAGCGTTGGTGATTTCCGTTATGAAACGCTAAATAGGCAAGTCAGAGAAACCAGTATCCACAAAGCTTCGGGATGTTAAACTTATTTTTTTCATACCCTGATTAAGCAACGCCAGATTTGGGAGCGATGTAACTCACGAACGAGTTCTTTGAACAGCAAATTGACCGCTTTAGGCGTTAGACGCGATCGCACTTACGTGTAATTGGGCATAAGTTCGATCGCCCCCAACAAACCGATCGCAATCCAATTACTACCGGATCGTCGCTCAAAGTACCCGAGATCGACTACAGTAAACACAAAATATTATTGGCGGTGATTTGAGTGATTGAGACTTTAGCAACAGGAATCGCAGCAGCCGGTTCGCTGCTAGCATTGGGCGGATTGGGCCTAGAGTTGAACTATCGCCGGACTGGGAGTGCAAATAAACTAGAACTAACAGCCGGAGAATGGCACTTAGCCATCTCCGAACCCAACCGCTATCTTTTAGTCGGGGAAATGGAGTTCCGCAACCTGACACAGCGCTTTGAGATTATGTTGCCGGAAGTGCGGGCACAGGTGAAACTGTTGTCAGACGGAAGTTTGGATGGCGTTACTTCCCAGACCAAGGTGATTCCTTGCCACAAAGAGGCAGCAGCCAGAGCAGACGATTACTGGTTCGGCTATATTGTTAAAGCCCAAAAAACCACGAAAATTAAAGTTTCTGTAGACATTCAAGGGCAAGATTTAACCAAATTGCAGTCAGCTTGGGTGCAAGTACACTTCGTCACCTACGGCCCGGGCGGGCGCATCCCCAAAGTCCGTAACGTAGTAGTCCCGCTGCAATTTCCGAACTCGGACACCGTACCCATCGCCAGAAATGTTGGAGTTGCAGAAGTCTTGCCGATTCGCACCCACATACTGGCGGAACTGGACAATCCCGTCGAAATTGTCAAGCGGTACGTGCTGCCGCGCGCCCAGAAAGGCGATATTGTCGCCCTGGCAGAAACTCCCCTAGCTTTGATGCAGGGACGCTACCGCCATCCCAGCGAAGTCAAACCCGGATGGGCGGCAAAGCGAGTGTGCTTGTTTTTCTTGCCCACGTCGAGTTTGGCCACGGCTTGCGGAATGCAGACGTTGGTGGATGTAGTTGGGCCTTGGCGCGTAGTAGCAGCATTTGCGATCGGCGCTGCGGCCAAAATATTCGGCAAACCGGGAGTCTTTTACCAACTAGCAGGCGAACAAGCCAGGCTGATCGACGACGTTACCGGGACTTTGCCGCCCTTCGACCAATTTATTGTCCTAGGCCCGGACAATCCCCAGCAAGTTGTAGAAGAAATTCAACGAGAAACCGGACTTGCGGCGGCGATCGTAGACGCTAATGACTTGAAAGCAGTTAAGATATTAGCAGCGACCTCCGATTTATCGGTAACATTTTTAGAGCAAGCCTTGCGCAGCAACCCCGCTGGGAATGCTGACGAGCGCACACCGGTCGTTTTAATTCGACCTCTGCCACAAAAATCTTGAGTTGAAAACAGAAAATTAAAAATTCAAAAAGATGATTTGAAATTTTTAATTTTCGATCGATCGAGAAAGGGAGAAGAATCAAAAGTTCTAAGTTTTGAACTCAAAATATACGCTTTCAAAACTCAAAACTTCTCTAACTCTTCCCCTTTCTGAATTTTTATTTTTAAATTTCCATTCCCCACTTTCCTGCTATGACTTCATTTCCCTCCCAAAACCAAAACCAGGTTGTGATTCGCCCGTTTCAGTATCGCGACATCGAGGTGATGGAACAACTGTGCGCGGAAACAGCCGAAGAGCCAGAAAACCGCAAGGGCGGAAGCTGCGACGTGGTACTAGGTAGAAAGTTGCAGCAGATTCGCCGCTGGTACGGACTGCTAAAGATTTTTAGCTGGTTTCCCAACCCTTGTCAGTCTCTGTTCCGGGCCCACGTTGCCGAAGAAGAGGGGAGCGTTAAGGGCATAATTCAGATTTCTCCTTTCAACCGCACCCGCAGCACTTGGCGGATCGATCGCATAGGAGTAGACCCGGAAGCCCGCAGCAAAGGAATTGGTTCCATGCTGCTGCGCTACTGCTTTGAGGCAGTCTGGGAGGCGCGGACGTGGCTGTTGGAAGTGAATGTCGGCGACAAAACTTCGTTGGCTTTGTATCGGCAGAACGGGTTTCAGCCTTTGGCCCAGATGACATACTGGACGATCGCCCCAGAACGCCTTCAAGAAATGGCAAACTCGACGCCAGATTTGCCCAACCTGCTGCCTGTTAGCAACGCCGACGCTCAGTTGCTCTACCAACTGGATACCGCCTCTATGCCGCCGCTGGTGCGCCAAGTATTCGATCGCCACATTCAAGATTTCAAAACCAGTTTTTTCGGCGCTTTAGTCGAAGGTGCCAGACAGTGGCTGGGCAAAACAGAGGTAGTCAGCGGTTACGTGTTTGAACCGCAGCGCAAAGCCGCGATCGGATATTTTCAGGTGCAGCTATCCCGCAACGGCCACCAACCGCACGTCGCCCAGTTGACGGTACACCCGGCCTACACTTGGCTTTACCCAGAACTGCTATCCCAGATGGCGCGACTCGTTCAAGATTTCCCGGTTCAAAGCCTGCAACTGGCTTCGGCTGACTATCAGCCGGAACGGGAAGCTTATTTGGAGCAATTTGGAGCAGTACGCGTGGAACACAGTTTGCTGATGTCTCGATCGGTGTGGCACAAATTGCGCGAGTCCAAGTTGGTCTCTCTCGAAGGACTCCAGCTATCAGAAATGTTGCAAAGCTTCCAGCCAACTCGCAAACCCGTACCGGGCCGGATGTCCTGGCTCGGCCCGATGGCTGGGGAAGCGACAGCAGGGCCCCCGTCCTGTGAGATTAAACCCCTGTTGGCTGACTCAGGAAACAGCCAAACAAATCAAGTTAACCCCTTGAACTTCCAAAATTCCGAATCAGCAGCAACAGATAGCAGCAGCATTTTGCCTCTAAAATTGCCTGAATTGCCTCTAGACGGAGGCTGGCCCGGAGAACTCAATTCTTAATAAGTGAAAGCAGAAGGTAGAAGGTAGAAGGCAGAAAAAAAGAAAATTAATCATCCAAGAAATTCCTTTTTTTCTGTCATAATCCGAAAATATCCCTTCTGCTTTTGATTGATATCAACTTAAGATTACCTATATTCTTCTTGCTTTATTCTATTCTTGCTTAGCGTTTTTCGCGTCTTCGCGGTTCGTTAAAGAAGATTATTTCCGCAAAAAAACAGTAAATCTAAAATCTAAAATCTAAAATTGAATGTCCAACGATAAATTATGGATTTCAGCTCTGGGATTGGATATCGGTCTCAAACGAGTCGGCATCGCCGGGTGTGACGGCACCGGTTTAATAGCTACGGGCATTACAACTCTGGTACGATCGTCCTTCGATCGGGACGTAGCTTATCTCAGAGAGCTCGTCCGAGAGCGGAGAGTGCAAATTTTGGTTGCAGGCTTGCCCTACTCCCTGAGCGGAGAATTGGGTGCTCAAGCCCGACAGGTGCAGAAATATGCTAATCGCATCGCCGCAGCCTTAGAACTCCCCCTAGAGTACGTGGACGAGCGCCTGACTTCGGTTGAGGCAGAGGAATTGATGAAAGCACAAGGGATTTCGCTGTCGCAAAATAAGGGTTCGATCGATCGCAAAGCAGCGGCCCTGATTTTGCAGCAGTGGCTAGACGAGCGGAGGCAAAATATCTCCGCCCCTCTCCATCCTTGATAGCTGGTAACAAAGGCGTGATATCCTGGTTGTGCAAGTTTGCTACGCACACCTGTAACCCTTGACAAACTGGAGAAAATTCTGCTGTACCTCGGTACTGAAGAAGCACACAATCGTGATTTGTCCTCAGTGTCGCTTGCTGACTCGACTGAGATTTAAACGCTGCACTCCTCGCCTGTGGAAAAGGCCGCGAGTCTCGCGGTTTAAGCTGGTGGACTGGCGATCGCCCACTTAGCCAGAATATCGCCACGAAAATTCCCCATTGTCAAGCAAACGTTACTGAATTATTGACGGAAAATAAGATACACGCGATGTCCTCATCCCCATACCGCAAAAAAGAGAATGGCAATTCCAACGAAGAGTCCGTCACCCTGACGGATGAAGTTGGGCGATCGCTGACTTGCAACATAGAATATTCTATGAATCTAGAAGGTCAAGAATACGCTTTGCTGCTTCCAATTGACTCGCCAGTAGAAATTTTTACTTGGCAGGGAGACGATAACGACGAAGCAGCAATTCCTGTAGAAGACGAGACCGAAATTGACAAAATTTTTGATACAGCTAAAGTTGTGCTGCAAGAGCAGAACTTGACGCTCCTACGCACGGCGGTGACGCTGACTGTGGTTGGCGAGTTGCCAGAATTTCCCGAAGAGGATATGGCATCCGATGTCGATCCAGATGAGGAGTCGGAGTTCGAGGAGCTGATGTGGCTGACCAGCTTCTACCACGAAGAACAGGAATATGCCATTTATACGCCTCTCGACCCGTTCTTTATCTTGGCTAGAATGGATGACGACGGCAAGCCAGAATTGCTTTCGGAAGAAGAGTTCCAAAGGCTGGAACCGATGTTACCTATGCTGGAAGACCAGTTCTTTGACGAGCTTGATTAGATATTAATTGCAGGCACAAGGCCTGATGGCAAAAAGCAGAATTTTTTACTATTTTATAAAACAGTAAACTGCTCGCCAAATCGAACTTTTTCGAGGTGGCCGCTTCTGCCTTCGCGATCGGGCTTTTGAATTGGGCCGCGTGAATTGGGTCTTTTAAAGGGCTTGTATTCGTAACTTTTCGGTCATCAATCGCAGGTCATCAGTCATGAGTCGCTAGTTAACCGCCGCTTATCCAGGACAACGGACTATGAATAAAGAACAAATGACAAAAGGCAGCGCGCGCGAGAGCCGAAAAGGTACTCCGCAAGTCTCTAAATGGTTGTTTTATCTGGCGTTGCTGCCGGCAATCTGGGGAGTTTGCGCTTGGCAAGGCTGGGCTTGGTGGAGCTGGGCTTCGGCGCCTCCTAAAATAGCTGAAACGTCAACTTCCACGCCAGAGGATGCTGTTGTTTCTATTCAAATCCCGGAGGGTACTCCCAGTCAAAAAATCGGCAGGGATTTAGAGGCCGCGGGGTTGATTCGATCGAGCTCGGCATGGAATATGTGGGCCCGCTGGCTGACTCTGCAAAACCGCGAGGGAGGTTTTCAAGCAGGAACTTACCAACTGTCGCCGACTCAGCCTCTGAGTGC
Organism: Microcoleus sp. Pol7_A1; assembly: GCF_036701085.1. NCBI lineage: Bacteria > Bacillati > Cyanobacteriota > Cyanophyceae > Oscillatoriales > Microcoleaceae > Microcoleus > Microcoleus sp. Pol7_A1. The sequence goes on along the minus strand of NZ_JAUBQD010000037.1, from coordinate 46,013 downwards.
AGTTGCTGAGAAAATTTGGAAGGGCGAAGTCGTACAGCAGAGTTTCACGATTCCAGAAGGGTGGTCGCTGCAACAAATGGGTGCTTATTTTGAAGCACAAGGTTTTTTTCCGGCTAAGGATTTTATGGCGGCCGCGAGTCAAATTCCTTACGCTCAATACCCTTGGCTGCCGAGCGGATTGCCTCATTTGGAAGGTTTTTTGTACCCGGATACTTATCAGCTAGACGGCGATAGAATTACTCCTCAAGCTGCGATCACACAAATGCTCACCCGTTTCGAGCAGACAGCTTTGCCGGTATATCAAAAAAATCAGAATAATACCAAGCTCTCTCTCAAAGAATGGGTGACTTTGGCGAGTATTGTAGAAAAAGAAGCTGTGGTTGCTTCAGAGCGGAACCGCATTTCTGGAGTGTTCAACAACCGTCTGAAAAAGGGTATGGCGTTGGGTTCTGACCCGACAGTTGAATACGCTCTCGGCATCAGGCAAACTAAGGAAAAGCCTCTGACTTTTAAGCAAGTAGAAACGCCTTCTCCTTACAACACTTATATAAATCCAGGACTACCGCCAACTCCGATCGCATCTCCGGGAATAGCAAGTCTGGAAGCGACTCTGACTCCGGAAAATACAGAATACCTGTATTTTATGGCTCGATACGACGGCACTCACATTTTTAGCCGCACGCAGGCGGAACACGATGCTGCGATTGCTAAAGTTGACCAGCAGTTGCGATCGACTCAATAGATAGGGAATGACTAATACAAAAGTAAAAAGTCAAAAGTAACAAAAAAAGCAATAATTATTCACTTTTGATTTTTTACTTTTTTAATCTTTAACTTCCACTTTCTTATTTCTCAATCTAAAACCTAAAATCTAACATCTAAAATCATTATGACTTGGGGTAAAATACTACAGCCTGACTTAGTTCTCGGCGATTCAGTCATGAAATTAACGGCTGATATTCTTCATAAATATAATATTAAAGGATTAGTTTTGGATGTGGACGAAACTCTCGTTCCCATTACAGCAATGAATGCTTCTCCTGAACTCACCCTGTGGGTGGAAGAAATTAAACCGGTGGTATCGCTGTGGTTGGCGAGTAATAATTTAAGCCAGACTCGGATCGGTCGGATTGCTGAGTCTTTGAATCTACCTTACATCACGGGTGCTGCTAAACCGTCGCGCCGCAAGTTGCGAACAGCAGTGACGGCGATGAATTTGCCGGTGGAACAGGTGGCGATGGTGGGCGATCGACTTTTTACTGATGTTTTGGCAGGCAATCGTTTGGGTATGTTCACTATTTTAGTGGAACCAATGGTTGATGCTGGGTATGCGCTTCGCAAGTATCCGGTGCGCTCTTTTGAAGTTTGGGTTTCTCAAGCTTTGGGAGCATCTCTAAAAATTAAAGATTAAAAATGGGCATGGGTAATTGGGAATTGGGAATTGGGAATTGGGAATTGGGCATTGGTAATTAGGAATTGGGAATTGGTAACTAATGGCAACAGACAACAGTCAACAGTCAACAGTCAACAGTCAACAGTCAACAGTCAACAGACAACAGACTAAAACTATTGTTGTTAAAATAGGAACTTCGACGCTGACTCGATCGACTACCGGAAACTTAGCTCTTTCAACTATTGCTGCATTAGTCGAAATTTTAGCCGGTTTGCGGCAGCAAGGTCATCGAGTAGTTTTGGTTTCTTCGGGTGCGGTTGGGGTTGGCTGCGCGCGCTTGGGTTTGACGGAACGCCCGCGAAATATTGCTCTGAAACAGGCTGTGGCGGCTGTGGGCCAAGGGCGGCTGATGCGGGTGTACGATGACTTGTTTACTACTTTGCAACAGCCGATCGCTCAAGTATTGCTCACCAGGGGCGATTTAGTGCAACGTAACGGTTATGTTAACGCTTGCAATACTTTTCAGCAACTGCTGAGGTTGGGCGTGATTCCGATCGTCAATGAAAACGATACAGTAGCCGTAGACGAGCTCAAATTTGGCGATAACGACACGCTTTCAGCGCTAGTAGCGAGTTTGGTAGAAGCAGATTGGTTGTTTGTGCTCACAGATGTCGATCGGCTGTATTCTGCCGATCCGCGCAGCAATCCCGACGCGCAGCCGATCGTCCTAGTCCAAAGTATGGCACAGCTCACAGAATTTCAGGTGCAAACAGGAGATTCCCGCAGTGGTTGGGGAACCGGCGGAATGGTGACAAAAATTGAAGCGGCCAGAATAGCAACTGCATCGGGAGTGCGGACTGTCATCACTGACGGCTGCTTTCCTGGAAATATCGAGAAAATACTTAACGGAGAGTCTATCGGTACTCAATTCGAGCCTCAACCGCGCCCTGTAAACGCTCGCAAACACTGGATAGCTAACGTGCTAATTCCGGCAGGAAAACTATATTTAGATGCGGGCGCTGTCAAGGCAATTTCCAACGCCGGAAAATCGCTTTTAGCTGCGGGTATTGCTCAAGTAGAAGGAGAATTCCAAGCTGATGATTCCGTGCAGTTGTGCGACGCAACGGGCAAGCAAATTGCTAGAGGACTTGTGAATTATAGCAGTTTAGAATTGAGACAAATCCAGGGCTGCAAGTCCGATAAAATTGCTGAAATTTTAGGCTATGCGGGTGTAGAAACGGCGGTGCACCGAGATAATTTAGTGATTGTTTAAACTGCTACATATCGAGACAGTCGATCGCGCAATGAGCGAATGCAGAAATTGAGGATACTTGCAGCACAGTATTGCAAGAATTTGTTTGGCTGTGTCGGAACAGCTCGTTCATCGCTTCTGTAAACACTTCAAATACATTTTTTGCTAATTCTAAAGCTGATTGGCGTTCCGCATTAGTAAGGTTTATTTCTGCTAAAACTTGCAACATCTCTGGCGTGTTTAAAAGGTGATAATTTTCTAAACCCACATCACCTCCTCCAAAATAAACATATTCTTTTTGGGTAATTTGCTGTAATTCCATTACCACTGCTAGCGCCGCCTCAAAAAAAACTGTCGCCGTTCCTTCGAGGACTTCCACTAACACCAGTTTCTGAATGGGAGAGGCTTTCCAAGCGTAGCGTTCGATCACTGAACACAGCGAGCGCGTTTTTTTAGTTTCTTCACCCCAAAGCAGTCTAAAATCACCATAAGTCATTGATTGGTTAAAGCCCAGTTCCTCTAGGTATTCTAGATAATCGTGCCAGTAATAGTTTTGGTTATAAGTATATTTATTAATTAGTTCCTGAACTTTGTTATCACTATAAAAATCTCGGATTACATATTTATTTAAATCGCTCAAGCTCACAGCTAAAGGAGCGAGAATAGGTGCAAAAATTAGTTTTTGTTGCAGGTAAATATTTCTATCGCCTAGAAATGCAAATAAGGGTAAGTGTGCAAATTCTTGCTTTTTTGTTTGAATAAACTCTAGAACTTCTTTCATAGCCTCGCACTCTCACTAAGTTGTTTAAACTGGGGTTCCACACCTGGCTTGATTATCTAGGTATTGTAGGAAATATCTTTGTATTTGATATCATGTTTATTTGTGTTTGTAGTCAGCACAAAGTGTGATTTGCATCATATTGTGTTCCACCACTAAATCTGGGTTGAGAAGCAGGGTACTCTTAACCTACAGTTACTTGTGTGGCAATGAGTATAGATGACAATTTTCGATGGCGAATTGCCTTTGGATGCGTTCTGAGTTACTCTATCTTTTGGATCAGTTAAGAAAATTATAGGAGTTAATCTTGGAACGGACTTTTTTAGCGATTAAGCCCGACGGCGTACAGCGCGGACTCGTCGGCGAAATTATCGGTCGTTTTGAAGCCAAAGGCTTTAAGCTAGTTGGCATGAAGCTAATCACGGCGAGTCGCGAACTTGCCGAACAGCATTATGGCGTACACAAAGAAAGACCCTTTTTTGCGGGACTGGTAGACTTCATTACTTCCGGGCCGATGGTGGCGATGGTGTGGGAAGGCGACGGCGTTGTGGCCTCGGCTAGGAAAATGATTGGCGCAACAAATCCTCTGAATTCAGAACCGGGGACAATTCGCGGCGATTTGGCTGTGAATGTCGGCCGCAATATTATTCACGGTTCTGATGCTGTGGAAACTGCCCGTGATGAAATTAGTCTCTGGTTCAAGGAAGAAGAATTGAGTGCTTGGACACCTTGTTTAACTCCTTGGATTGTGGAGTAGTTTTGATATTCTCCCGATTGATTAATCGGGAGATATAATACTTATCGCCCTCTTCGCCAGATTTCTCGCCCGTTGAGAATTTCTGGTCAAAACTTAAAATTATTCTCAGTTCTATCAACACGACAAATTATCAACAATTAGGAAAAGCGATAGAATTTGAGATTTTTTATGGTTACCAGGATATTCCTGGTAACGAGAAGAAAAAACGTTAATCGGAACTTAAAAACTCCAAATAATTATCAGTCAATTCTTTGACTGCTAATTCGTAAAACTGCTGACCGTGTTCGGGGGTTGCTAAGCCTGGATTTGAACCCATTCTACCGTCGGGAAATCGGCGGCGGAAATCAGCAGCACCGTAAATTTTGTGCCCGGAAGCGACTTCTTCCGAAAGCGGAGCTTGCTTGATTGCTTCTGGATAAAGGTACTGGGTTAAGGCGATTTCGCTGGGGGTGGCGTGGGAGCCTTCTTGGTTTCCGTACAATTCTTTTGCTAATTTGTAGACTGAACCACACATGAACCAGTTGCCGATTTGACACTGGATTCGATCGGCATTCGGTAAATTCAAGTCTGACAAATGCGCGTAAGTCTCGGAAAATGCTGCTTTCATCGTGGCAATGTTGCCGCCGTGACCGTTAATGAAAAAATATTTTACAAATCCGGCTTTGGCCAAAGATGTAATATAATCCCTGATTACGAGTATTAGCGTCTGCGGTCGGAGGGTGATGGTGCCGGGAAAGCTGGTGTGGTGCAAGGCCATGCCTACATTAATTGTCGGGCCGATTAAGGCATTGGCAGCTTCGCCGACACCGCGGGCGATCGCACTCGCTGCAATGGCGTCAGTGCCGATCAAGCCGGTGGGCCCGTGCTGTTCGGTGGAGCCGATCGGGATAATTATGCCTCGGGAGCTATCGAGATAAGCTTCTACCTCGGGCCAGGTACTCAAATGCAGCAACATGATAGGCAGTCTACAGAATTTTTACTTGCTATAGTCGATCGTAGCGGGCACGGGAAAAAAAGGACTCTGGGTCAACTTATTATTGTATTCTTAAAAAAACCTTTACAGTGCGAGCGCAACTTTACATTTATATTACTTAACCTTAATAATTTAACCAATTGATTACCCAAATTTTACCTTTTAATAACCTTTTAAGAGTAGTATAACAAGCATCTCCCTATAGATTGGGTGTTACCTGGTCGATTAACAGCGGGCAATGTTTTATGAAATTAACACCGACCCCTAAAAATGACCAGACTTCTGAGGCCAAGACGCAGGCAGACAGCGCGGCTCCGGCAACTGCTCTACGGTTGTATTCCTTGCACGAGCAAGTAGCAAAGATCGAGCGCGTGTCTGTGGGATGGACTGGAGAAGGATTCTAAGCGATCGAACATATCGCGATCGTACAAGCGATCGCAGCGCGAGAGTGCCTCAGCTACCGAACAAGGCCCCTCTCGCTAGCTACATACAAACATAACTCCCACGGATATTTATGTCTTCTGCTGAATTAAGCGAAAGTCCTTCGAGGTTGGCTGTTGGACAAGCCGGCCGAATCTTGTTATTGGAAGGTGAAGACCTGTTGCGGGAAATGCTAGCTTTAGCCCTTAAAGAACAGGGCTACGAGGTGGTGGTTACTAGCGACGGGCGCAACGCTCTGCCTTCTGTACAGGCTTCTTCTTCATACCACGGTGAATTTGCCTTTAACCTGTTAATTATGGATTCAATTAACGGTTTGGATCTGTGTCGAATGTTACGGCATCAAGGAAATCCCGTCCCTATTTTGATTATCGGTGCTAGAGGAAGTGCCAACAATTGCGCTTTTTACTTAGAAGCCGGATCGGATGATTATCTGACCAAGCCTTTTGGAATGCGGGAGTTTATCGCTCGGTGTAGGGCGCTGATGCGGCGCCAGCGCCTCGGTCAGTTGCCGCAACCCGTGAGCCTGCAATATAAGAGCATAACTCTGTATCCTGAAGAGTGCCGGGTGTTGGTTCGCGGTGTGGAAGTGAAATTTTCTCCAAAACAGTTTCGCTTACTAGAACTATTTATGAGTAATCCGCGGCGAGTTTGGTCTCGCGATCATTTGCTGGAAAAAATTTGGGGTCAAGATTTTATCGGAGACAGTAAAACAGTTGACGTGCACATCCGCTGGCTGCGCGAAAAGTTGGAAATCGATCCGGGCAAACCGGAATATATTATTACGGTACGCGGGTTCGGCTATCGATTTGGTTAATTTTTTAAATGCGTGGTAGGGTGGCAAATTGCAGTCGAATAGACGTAGGGACACAACAATGTTGTGTCCTTATTGGTCTGTGTAGGGCTTGCTGAATAAAAGCATAAGGCTGGCCAGATAAAAGTTTTAATCTTGTTTTGACCTAACAACTGCAAGTTATAGCATAAGCGAGGCTCAAAACCCTTGCACTTTCGTGGTTCGTCGCTGGGTAAATTTGAGAAATAAGCGACGAACCTACTATTTTTAAAGTTGTGTGGCGCGAGCTTTTTCGCTAAGTAGCCACGTTCGCCTAAAAAGAAAAAACCACCTTTGATTGCGGACTCGCGCCACCGTCACCTTTCTACAGCAAGACTTTTAGACCAGGCTCGGCATTCACTCCCGATCGGGCTGGCATTGCGCACCCAGTGCTCTCTAAGCCGATGATGAAGGACTTGCATTCCTGGCTGCAAACCATAACTCAAAACTCCCCTGTCCACTCCCAACAATGAAGTTTCCAGCAATCTCCTGCAACCGCAACAGCCGCCACCATATCTGAACAGGGAATTAATTCAATTAAAGACCATCTTGATGCTTCTTCAGGGTTTTCTTCAACATTTAACAGCGCTGCTGGTTCTCCTGGTGCGAGGCTGACATCAAACTGATTCAGGGGAATAGAAAGTCCTTTACCGACTGCCTTGATATAGGCTTCTTTGCGAGTCCAGCAGGTGAAAAAAGCTTTGGGTTGGAGATGCTCGGGGAGCGCTCGCAGCACAGAGCTTTCTAAAGGTGAAAAAAACTTTTCAGCAATCTCCAGATAAGGAAAGTTGGGATTTATACCTTCAATATCGACACCAATATCTCGATTTTTGGTAACAGCAATTAGAGCCATTCCGCCAGAGTGAGACAAATTGAAACGCAGGGTATTTCCACCTTGGGCGGCGATGAGAGAGGGTTTGCCGTAAGGATTGTAGTCAAAGCGCAAAATGTGAGAATTTATGTTAAGATAGCGGCTCAAAATCGCTCTCAGCGCGCCACGACTTACAATAAATTGCGATCGACCTTTGGGAAACACAAAACGATCGGCTTTTGTCCGCTCGTCGGTAGAGAGAGTCTGTTGTAAACTCTGCAAGCAAGATTCTGTTTGAGCCAGAGAGACGCGCCAAACATGAATTTCGCCCACATCTAATGTCAAGTCGAGCGGTGGGGAATTCCACGAATCAAAAGCAGTAATCATGTATTTATCTTCTCTTATGACTCACCTCATGCAGCATTCCCAGAAACAGGCAAGATGACTTTTATACAACAGATGAAGGGCAATCCCAAATGTTAATAAATCCAGGTTTGTACAACTTTTCCTGCTATTGTTTTTCCCAACCAAGGCGTATTAGCCGATCGCGACTTCAGACTTGGCCCCTCAACAGTCCAACTCATTTCCGGGTCGAACAAAATCAACTCAGCAGAGACTCCCGGCGCAACCGTGGCAGGGGTTTGTCCTAGACAAACGGCAGGGCCTGCGCTCAAAACCCGCCACAGTTCTAAAGCCGAAAATTCGCCTGTTTCTACCAGTCCGTGCCATAGCAAAGGCAAAGCTAATTCCAAGCCGATCGCCCCGGGCGGACTATCAGCAAAAGCCACAGTTTTCTCCTCATAAGTATGCGGGTTGTGGTCGATCGCGATCGCATCAATTACGCCATCTTTCACAGCTTGAATCAGCGCTAATTGGTCGCTGAGATTGCCCAGCGGCGGTTCTAGGCGTAAATTCGGATCGTAGGCGAACAAAGCAGTCAAAGCATTTTTCCCGCCGGAATCTTTAGAGTTTCCTGAAATTGCCCCGACATTCAACAGCAAGTGCATCCAAGTCACACTCGCAGTCACCGGCAAACCCCGCGCCTTCGCATCTCGAATCAATTCCACGCTGCGCGCCGTAGAAACGCGCATAATGTGCACCGGAGTGCCCGCAGATGCCACCAACTCGAGGATTGCCGCCAAAGCCGAAGTTTCCGCACTCGCCGGAATTCCCGGTAAACCCAAGCGCACCGACACCGCACCCTCCCTCACCGCGCCATTTCCTGCCAAAGTTCGATCGCACGGCCACAAAGCCACAGACTTGCCCAAAGGCTTGATATACTCCAGCAAACGCCTCACCAGAGCCGGATTAGACAGCGGTAAACCGTCCGCAAACCCCACTATCGCAGAGGAGGCCAGCTCGCCCAACTCCGCCATCTGCTGCCCTTTAACGCCCGCTGTCAGCGCGCCCCAAAAATACAAGCGGGACCCCCCGGGCGACAAATTGCGGATATGTTGCTGCAACAAAGCTAAACCGGCCAAATTGTCAACAGGTGGCGAGGTATCCGGCAAAATCGCCACTCGCGTAAAACCCCCAGCCGCCGCAGCCTGCATCAAAGATTCCAGGGTTTCCCGATCCTCAAAACCCGGTTCTCCGCTGTGACTGTAGATATCAGTTAACCCCGGCCCCAAAATCAGTCCCCGGCAATCCCGCACTTCCGTGTCAGCGGGAAACTCAGCAATTTTTTCTTCAACTGCTTTGATATTACCTTCAGCAATCAGAATATCAGCGATGCGATCGCTCCCTGAAACTGGATCTAGCACTCGTACATTTTGTAGCAGTTCGCGGCTCATATAGCAGAAGGAAGAAGGAAGTTCGGCAACGGATTATGTAACGGATGTAACGGATGTCAGGAAGAAGGAAGAAGCAATCCACCGCATTAGTTTCAGGAATTAAGAAATTCCTAAGCGTCGGGCGCGGTTGTTATCAAAATTCAAACATTTTTCAGGCGGGCGAAGCGTAGCGGTGGGCGTTCCTTCCGCTACGGGTTCGCGCTGAACACTTTACTAATTACAGTGCTCCTGCGGCTGTTCGGTCAAAAACGCCGCCGCTCAAATGAGTTGTGACATTCATCGCCTGCAATACCGGCAAACCATCGGGGCCGTGGGGATAATCAATCACGCTAACGGCTCCGTTTCCTTGTTTGAATTTCCAGAAATGTTCGGGTTCTAAATTGAACAGGTGGCAGAGAATTGCTTTGTTGATGGCATCGTGAGCAACGACAATCCCAGTACCAGAAACTGATTGTACTATTTCTCGCCAAGATGCGATCGCCCGAGTCCAAACGTGCTGCAAATTCTCTCCTTCGGGCATTTGCACATTTTCAGGAGATGTTTTCCATTCCTCCAGCAAACCCGGATAGGATTGTTCTATTTCTGATTCAAACTTTCCTTCCCAAAGTCCGTGGCTGATTTCCCTCAACTCATCGCGCAGTTCCAGTTGCAAACCGCCGTGATATTTGAGAATAATTTCCGCAGTTTCTTTCGGGCGCAGCATCGAACTGCTGATCGCAAAATCTAATTTTACGTCCTTGAGAAATTCTGCCGCCCGCCGGGATTGTTCGCGGCCGTTATCGTTGAGAGGCACGTCAATTTGCCCCTGAAATTTACCTGCTTTATTCCAGTCTGTTTCGCCGTGACGTACCAGCAACAAGCGCGGGCCTCGGTGTCCGTCCCTCGGTTTGGGAAAAATTTCCCCGGTATGGGAAGTTAAATTGAGCGATTCTAATTGAACTGCAACTTTCTTTTTTGGCTCTCCGAGTTTGTCGTTAGTAACAGGGGAAGTTCCAAAATTAATGACGCTAATTCCGCAATTTGACTGTTGAATTGATTGATAGTAATCCGGGGTAATTTCCGAGGCGGTGGCGATGAGAGCGCGGTTGATTCCGTTGTGACCTATTACTAGAATTGTGCCGTCCTGGTGGCGCGATAAAAGTTCTTGCCAAAAATGACGGGCGTTAGCAAAAATTGCCAATACGGGAAAGTGTTCGATGTCTCCGTCAGCAGATGGCAGTTTCATGGAAAATTTGTCTGGCTGTCTTTGCCACTGCTGATATGCTTCGGGGAATTTGTCGATCGCATCTTGGCGCAGCATTCCTTCCCACAGAGGCAAATCGATTTCCATCAAATTATCAGTTGGCTCGAGTTGTGGCGGATTTGTCAAGCGCGACAGGATGATTTCCGCTGTTTCTTTGGCTCGTTGCAGGGGACTGGTATAGGCGGCATCAAAGGCGATACTGCTGAGTGTGTCGCCTACTTGCAGGGCGGCGCTGCGGCCTGCTTCTGTCAAAATCGATTTATCCAGGCGGCCTTGGATGCGGCGTTCTTGATTGTAGGTGCTTTTGCCGTGACGGACTAAGATAATGCGAGTCATTCGATTTTAGATTTTAGATTTTAGATTTTAGATTTAGCCTGCTACCCCGCTGCGGGTGCGCAGTGCGCACCTTACCCATACATGGCGGGCCAAGGATTTGTGGCGCAAGTCTTGTTGAGGCGAGTCAAAAAGATGAGCCAGTGAAATTTTACCAGTTGTCGGGATACTCTCGTCTGCAACGACCTATGATTAAAGACGGAAAAGATTTAGCCACGGATTCGCGCGGGACGGAAAAGCAGGAATGACATTGAAGCGGGTGATTTTAGGTATTTTAACGGCGATCGCGATCGCCCTGGTCGGTTTATCTTTAGTTGCTAGTTGGAACCAGCCACAAATTCAAAGTCGGCTGGAACTCTACCAGACAAATTTGCTGCTTCACGCCTCCGAGTGGCAAGGAGAAAATAATCAGAGTGCTAATTTAAGTTCGGCGCGCAATAATATTGTCGGTGCAGATCCTTTAAATACGGCTTTGACGCAATATCAAGAAGCGCGAGACTCGACGCGCAAAACTCTCGAAACAACTCAAGCACAATTTAAAGAAATTCAGTCGCCCGTCGCCTCCAAGTCTGATGATAATACTCTGAATTCTGCTCAAACTAAGGTTTTGTCAGAGTCGTTCGAGCAACAGTCAGTGCTGCTAAACGAACTTGACTTGCGCCTGGGAATTTTGCAGGCAAGCAGCGGCAAAACTCAGGCGGCGATCCAAACTTGGAAAAATTTAGTTGAGCGGTACAACACTCAAATTGATTACGACCCTTCGGCGGTAACTGCTAAAGTTTTAACGGGAATTTGGAGCAATCCGGCTCAACTGCTGCCGGATGCCGAGCAAAACATTAAAAAGTCTTTGGATGGCTGGTTTCGCTATCGCGCTCTGGCTCAACTTTACAAGCTGCAAGAACGTTCTAAAGAACTGGTGGCGCTGCAAGCAGCAGAGCAAGCAACGGCTGAGCAAGCTGTAGAAAAATTGGCAATTATAGTTGGCGTTCCGGCGATCGCACTTTGTATTGGTACGGTTTTGCTGGTTGGTTTGACCGTGCAGTGGCTGTTGCAGCGGAAGCAGTTAGATACAGCAGGTTCCGGCCCGCTGTTGGCGCGAAATGCGAGCTTGACTTGGGATGTGCCTTGGGACGGCGAGATTGTTTGGCAGGTGCTGGTTGTCGGCTTTTTCTTTGTCGGGCAAATCTTGATTCCCTATTTGTTGCTGCCGGTTTCTCTGACTGTTTTAAAACTCGATCCAGCTACTTTTGACCCGCGCAACAAGGCTTTTTATATCTTTGCGACTTATTTGTTGCTGTCGGCTGGGGGGCTTTCGGTACTGTATTTTTCGGTCAAGTCTTTTTTGCCTTTGCCGGAAGGTTGGTTTCGGATTAATTGGCGGGGAAATTGGTTTTTGTGGGGTTTTGGCGGCTATTTTGTTGCTTTGCCTTTGGTAGTTTTGGTGTCGCTGATCAATCAGCAATTCTGGCAGGGACAAGGTGGCAGCAATCCGATTTTGCCGATCGTTCTCGAAGGTAGGGACAACGTGGCTTTGGCGGTGTTTTTCGGCACTGCTGCGATCGCCGCTCCGGTTTTTGAGGAAATCGTGTTTCGGGGCTTTCTGCTGCCTTCTCTGACTCGCTATTTGCCTGTTTGGGGGGCGATCGCAGGTTCTGCTTTCTTGTTTGCCGTGGCTCACTTGAATGTGTCAGAGATTCTGCCTTTGGCGACTTTGGGTGCGGTTTTGGGGTTTGTGTACACGCGATCGCGCAATCTCCTCGCTCCTATGCTTCTCCACAGTCTTTGGAACAGCGGTACTCTCCTGAGTCTGTTTCTTTTGGGCGGCGGCGCCACTTAATTCGGGCGGTTGTTAATAATTGTGACTTAACGTTGTTTTTTTGACAGTTTTCGTGAGGGCGATCGACAAGGGCAAAAACAGCAGTAGGGTGCTCGGTGCGCCCCTAATATCTAGTTCGGTAAAATAATCCGAATTCCAGTAGGGGCTGGTTCACCCTCATCTTTAATATCAGCAACAGATCCAGATCGACCCGCCCCGGTCGCTTACTTTAGCGGAAAAACTTGGTTTAACATGGAAGTAATATCTTGTCGGCTGATGATTGAGAGACTGGCCCGGGCGATCGCACCAAGCGGAAGTTGACAATCCTGCCAATTTCTAGCTAAATTTTAATTTAGGATGAGGGTTAAACCCAATGAGCAATTTTAACAGCCGCAAGTTAGAGGGAACGCCGAGTTGGATGCGTTTCGCACCCTACGCAGCCCTAGGCATTTTAATATTTTCTCTCAATTCAGGCAGCGAACTCAATTATTTCTTGAGAGGCTACTTGGTCATTCTAGAGGCTCAAGCCGGTATAGTTCTGCTGTATTTTGCGATGTCTAAGTTTCGCAAAAACCCAAATAAATGAGTAAAAATTAGTAAGATTACTTAGCTCGATCGTTTAAGGTCGATAGTTAAAGGTCGAGCGCGGAAGTTCAAATAAAAAAACTGGGGAAAGTAAAAATGGTAAAAGATAAAACAGTAGCAGTTGTGTTAGCTTTCTTTGTTGGAGGTTTCGGAGTTCACAAATTTTATTTGGGCAATAACTTAGCAGGGGTATTATACTTGCTATTTTCTTGGACATTAATTCCGTCACTGATCGCATTTTTCGATTTTATCGGCCTGCTGCTGATGTCGGAACAAGCTTTTCAGGTACAGTATAATGGCGGTACGCTGCCGTCGGGGTATGCCCTCAGAGCGGCAAAAGATGTAACAGGGGCGATCGGCGAATTAAAAAAACTTTACGATATGGGCGCAATTACGGCAGAAGAATATGAAGAAAAACGCCAAAAATTGCTGCGAGAATTGTAATTAAGAAGGAAGAAGGAAGAAGGAAGAAGGAAGAAGGAAGAAGGAAGAAGGAAGCCCACTATTTAAAAAGTGGGAGTGAAATAAGTAAGTGTGAGATCACAGCTATTTAAGGATAAAATTAAAGTGTCTCAAGATTTATACTGGCTGCGTCAAACTCCAAACTGGGTGTGGTATGCTTTTATTCCCTACTTCGGCGGATTGGCGATCGCCTATGCAGGCCAAAAGTCAAATATTCGCAGTTGGATGGGATGGGGTGTTGCCATTACTTTAGCAGCACTAGCGGTATCTTCTTCAGTTAATTTGGGTACGATCGTGTGGATAGCTCAAATTGTCACTGCTTTTAGTTTAAAAAAGCGCTATCTCATCAAAACCGCACCCAGAGGTTTACTGGTTCCGGCAACTGCAACCAATGCCGAAGAACTGGCAAACGTGCGCGGCAAAATAGATATTAACGAGTGTACCAAAGACGATATGGTCAGAATCTTGGGTTTGCCGATCGTCTACGCCAACGATATTGAATCTTTGCAAAACGAAGGCTACATTTTTACCCACGCCGAAGAGTTATCAGAAATAGCCGGAGTTCCCGAAAGTCACGTCAGACGCATCGCCCCGATGATTTGCTTCAGCTACAATTATCAAAAAGAATTGCAGTTTACTTGGAAACGGTTAAATATTCTTTCGCCGGAAGAGTTAATCGCCAGCGGTTTAGATCGGGTTGTTGCCGAAAAAATAGTTAGAGAAAGGCAGAGAAAAGGCGCTTACAAATCAGTTGTCGAAGTCAAGCGGCGGACGGGACTGCCTTTTGATTCATACCGCCATATTTGTTAATTAGCCGTTGTTAGCACGAACAGGTTATGACAACAAAATTAGAAGTTGACCGACAAAAATTGTATGATACAGATTACCTGAGATCGATTGAAACCACTGTGGAAAAGTTGCGGGGTCGCGACTATTCAAACATCGACTGGGAAAATCTGATTGCAGAAATAGAAGGCATATTGACTTTCTGCCGCCGGTTTGGCCCAGATGAGATGATTCAATGGTAGCATGGAAAAAAAACTCGATCGCCTCCTGGTAATTGACATTCAATGCACCTGCTAGCAAAAATATCCCCCAGCAGGCGGGCCCAGCAAAAATATTAAAAAAGTATTGATCCTCTTGACATTTACACAGAATAATGATATTAAAATGTATTGATGAAACCCGTACTTTTCCCTAGCATCAACTCCAAGACGGGGTAAGTTTTCAAGACGATGCCTTAAATATCAGTAAATATCAGTGGTATCCTATCAGAATTATTATTGAAACGCAGAACGACACAATAGTAGCAGTAACGCTAAAATCACACTTATGTCTGACTCTCCTCCATCTCAAATCTCCCCAGAAGCAGCACCGGAAAGTGCTGCTACCGAAAACCGCACTGCCAAAACTCGGCAACTGTTGGGCATGAAAGGGGCCGCTAGCGGGGAAACATCCATCTGGAAAATTCGCTTGCAACTGATGAAACCGATTACCTGGATTCCCTTAATTTGGGGCGTGGTGTGCGGGGCGGCGTCTTCTGGAAACTATGTTTGGAACCTAGAGAATTTCTCGATCGCAGCAGCTTGTATGTTGATGTCAGGTCCGTTGCTGGCCGGTTACACTCAAACTTTGAACGATTTTTACGATCGCGACATCGACGCCATTAACGAGCCCTACCGTCCGATTCCCTCCGGTATGATCTCGATTCCCCAAGTAGTCGCGCAAATTTTGGTATTATTAGCCGCTGGCATTGGGGTGGCTTATGCTCTAGACTTGTGGGCGGGTCATGAATTCCCGATAATGACTGTTTTGACTCTCGGCGGCGCGTTTCTAGCTTATATCTACTCTGCGCCCCCGCTGAAACTGAAGCAGAATGGCTGGTTGGGAAATTATGCCCTGGGTGCTAGCTACATTGCCCTGCCTTGGTGGGCTGGTCAAGCTTTGTTTGGTACACTAGATCCAACCATTATGATTTTGACCCTGTTTTACAGTTTGGCAGGGCTGGGGATTGCGATCGTCAATGATTTCAAAAGTGTTGAAGGCGATCGGCAATTAGGGTTAAAATCTTTGCCAGTGATGTTTGGCATCGGCACCGCAGCTTGGATTTGCGTGTTGATGATCGACATATTTCAAGCTGGGATTGCAGGCTACCTGATCAGTATCCACCAAAACCTTTACGCTGTGATTCTCCTGCTGCTGATAATTCCCCAAATCACTTTTCAGGATATGTACTTTTTGCGTAATCCCCTGGAAAATGATGTTAAATATCAGGCAAGTGCTCAGCCTTTCTTGGTTTTGGGTATGCTGGTAGCAGCATTGGCACTGGGTAATGCGAGTTAAGCAGAGTTTGGAGGTTTGAGTTAAAGAGTTTTTAATTCAAAAAATCTAATTCAATTAGAAAAAAAATACCAAACTCCGCAGCGTTAAGAAAAGTTTTGAATTTTGAGTTTTGAATTAAAAAGTTTTGACTTCAAAAAAATTAATTCAAGGCAGCGTGTTATTCAAGAAAAAATGTCGAATTAAAAATTAAAAATTGAAGAAAGCTAGCTTTGTGAATTTTTAATTTTTAATCGGACTTGATGAGGTTTGAAGGTCTGAACGTGGCAGAATTTTTCTCAAATATCAAAGGTAAATTGAGCAAAGTCACTAACGCAATAAGCGGTAATTCCGATCGAGAACCGCCCAAGGCTGCGAAGGGTAATAAGCTCAACTCGCCCGAAACCGAGGCGGAATTTTTTACACGGACAACGGCGGCCGGATCGGAGTATGTGGTAGAAGAAGATCCTGCACCCCTAGAAGAGTCGGAAATAAATTGGGAATTAGACCCGGAGATTCAGAGGTATCAAATAGTTAAGCGCGATTGGGAAGGGTTGAAGCGCTTAATCGCTTGGTTGGAAATTGAACCTCAAGTTACCAGCTTGCAAACCCAGGGAAAAAAATTGTTGCGGCCGGGATTGAGTTTGCTGGAAACTAAATTAACCCAAAAATCGGATAGTAGCGAATTGCCGGAAAATAGCGCACCGCACAACACCGAATTGCAGAGACATACGGAACTACAGGAAAATAGCGCACCGCAGGAAAATAGCGCACCGCAGGAAAATACTAAAAAACGGATACCTCGCGGCCCTAGATTTTGGATAGGTTTAGGTGTTGCCAGTATAGGCGGGGGCGCTTTAATCTACTGTTTGTGGATTTTGTACACATTAGACAAAGGTTTGCCGGATGTTAACGATTTGTCAGCGTTTAACCGCGACGGAACGCTGACAATTAAGGCGGCAGATAATACGATTTTGTTGCAGTCGGGGCCTGCAACTAGAGATAAACTGAAACTTAAAGAAATTCCTGAACTGTTGGTTAAAGCTTTTATTTCCATAGAAGACCGCCGTTTTTACAAACATCGCGGGGTGGATTATCAAGGTATTGTGCGATCGATTGTTTCTAATTTGATAGCGAGAGATTTAGTGCAGGGCGGCAGTACAATTACGCAACAATTGGCTCGCGTTGTTTTTCTAAATCAGGAAAGAAGTATTAGGCGGAAGGTTCGGGAAGCTCTTTTAGCTCAGAAAATAGAGCGAGAGTTGAATAAAGACCAAGTTTTAGAAAGATATTTAAATCTGGTTTATTTAGGTTCGGATGCCTACGGAGTGGCAGATGCAGCAGCGGTTTTCTTTAGCAAAACTGTCGATAAATTAACCTTGGCAGAGATGGCAACTTTGGCGGGTTTGCCGCCGGCACCAAGCGAATATTCGCCTTTGGTTAATCCGGATATAGCTAGGAAACGCCGCAATCTTGTGCTGCAAGAAATGCAGGAAGCTAAGGTAATTACAGAGGCTCAGGCGAAGGAGGCGATGGCGGAACCTATGGCGGTTAAACCAAGTGCCCCGAAGCGATTTAAAGTAGTCGCGCCTTATTTTGCTAGTTACATTCGGAAGGAATTGCCGCGCTATGTTTCTCAGGATGCTTTGGAAGCTGGCGGTTTGACTGTCGAGACGACGGTGGATTTGAAGTGGCAGAAAATAGCGGAAAAGGTGGTTAAAAATGCGATCGAAGTTGATGGTCGCAGTCAGGGTTTTGAACAGGCCGCTTTAGTTTCTATGGACACTAAGACTGGGGAAGTCAAGGCGCTGGTAGGAGGTGGAAATTTTAAGGAAAGTCAATTTAACCGTGCTACACAGGCTTTGCGGCAGCCCGGATCGACGTTTAAAGGGTTGGTTTATGCGGCAGCGATGGCGGCTGGTTTTTCTCCCTATGACAGTTACGAAGACGAACCAATTATTATCGACGGCTATCAACCGAATAATTATGGCAAAAAATTTAGCGGTTGGCGATCGATCTCTGATGCTTTGACGAGTTCGGTGAATGTCGTAGCTGTGAAGGTGTTGATGGATGTGGGGTTTGAACCGGCGATAAAATTAGCCAACAATATGGGGATTAAGTCTAAATTGAGTCCTATTTATTCCCTGGCTTTGGGTTCTTCGGAAGTGAATTTGCTGGAGTTAACCAATGCTTACGGTACTTTAGCCGCGCAAGGGAACTTTATTGAAGCCCACGGAATTAAGCGGGTGATTAATCAGCGGGGAGATGTGATTTATCAGGCTAAATTTAAACCGAAGCGGGTTTTGGATAAGGATAGTGCTGCGATTACTACTTGGATGTTAGAGGGCGTTGTGCAAGACGGTACGGGGGGGCCTGCTGCTTTAAACGATCGCGCTGTAGCGGGCAAAACTGGTACTTCGGAAAATGTCCGGGATTTGTGGTTTATTGGTTACATTCCACAGCTTGTGACTGGGATTTGGCTGGGGAATGATGACAATTATCCGACTTGGGGAACTAGCGGTACGGCGGCGTATAATTGGCGCGATTTTATGAGTCAAGCTGTTAAGGGAATGCCGGTAGAGAAGTTTCCGAAGTTGCCGGAGTTGGAGGGCCGCAAAGGCAGTATTAAGGCAAAACCGGTGGAGCCTAAGAGGATTATTCGGGGGATGATTGTGAATGAGGATGGTGCGATCGTACCTTACAATCCTAATCCTGAACCGAAGTATTACCCACCGCAAGAGCCTGCTTATCAAGAACCGGCTTATCAAGAGCCGGCCTATCAAGAGCCTGCTTATCAAGAGCCTGCTTATCAAGAGCCTGCTTATCAAGAGCCTGCTTATCAAGAGCCTGCTTATCAAGAACCGGGATATTAAACTATCGGTTTGTAGTAAAGACTTTAGTTTTTTTTCAATTGCTTTAGCCTCACCATAAAAAAGCCGTCCATGTGATGTCTGTGCGGCCACACTTTCACCCATCCTTCGGGTGATGGCTGTACGGGTAAATCAATTGTTGGCGGTTCTATTTGCCAGTGAGGATTGCTGTCTAAGAACGATCGAATAACTGTTTCATTTTCCAAGGGATGAATTGTGCAAGTTGCATAAACTAATACGCCGCCGGACTTGACAAATGTGGCTGCATTTGCTAGCAATTCCGATTGCAGTTGAGATTGTTGTTGAATGTTTTCGGGCGTGTGGCGCCAGCGGGCGTCGGCGCGGCGGTGGAGGGTTCCGAGGCCAGAACAAGGTGCGTCTAGTAAAACTCTGTCTGCAAGGTTAACAAACTCTGGGAAATGGCGGCTGTCTCCGGTATGAATTTTAATGGATTTCATCTGGAGTCTGTCTGCATTTTCTTTAAGTTTTTTGAGTCTGCTGGCGGTTTTGTCGCAGGCATAAATTGTGCCTTCATCCTGCATTAATTCGGCGCTGTGGGTGGTTTTTCCCCCCGGCGCGGCGCAGGCGTCGATAATGGTTTCCCCTGGCTGGGGCCCTAGTAAATGGGTGACTAATTGAGCGCTGCTGTCTTGGATCGTCCACCAACCTTCGCTGTATCCGGGGAGGTTTTGAATTGCGCCGATGCTGCCATTTAGTCTTAATGCTTGTGGTAAGTGTGGGATTCTGCTAGTTGAGATGTTGTGGGATTTGAAGGCGGTTTCAATTTGGGCGATCGAGCTTTTTAAAGGATTGATTCTCAGGTCAATTGTGGGGGATTGGTTGAACCATTCACAGAGTTGTTCGGTTTCGGTTTCGCCTATTTGTTCGATCCACAATTTTACCAGCCATTCAGGGAAGCTGTGCAGAATTCCTAGGCGTTCAACGGTTGATTTATAATTCGTAACTGTTAATGGGTTTAAGTTGTTATCTGTTAAACGGATGTATTGGCGCAACAAACCGTTGACAAAACTGCTGAGTCCTGAAAATCCGTTTTCTTTTGCTAGTTGAACGGTGGTATTGACGGCGGCGGAGGGGGGAATTTGGTTGAGATATTCGAGTTGATATAAGCCTAAATGTAGGATGGTGCGGAGTTCTGGCGGTTGTTGGGAGGATTTCTTTGTTGCTAGTTTGTCGATGATGAAGTCGATCGATCGCATTCTCCTGACGCTACCGTAAACTAATTCTGTCACTAAACGCCGATCGAGGTCGTTGAGTTGAGAATTGCTGAAAGCGCGATCGAGTGCAGCATCTGCGAATGCACCTCGGCGGTGGACTTCGCGGAGTGCGAGAAAGGCTATTTGGCGGGGATTTTGCATAACATATTACATAAAAGGACTTACACAATGTTAAGTGTATAGTGTAAATTGCTGCTTATCTAAATTATTGCAAGTTTAGTTTTCAGCTTATTCTGGTTTTGTTGACACCAATGGTTCTAATAAATTGCGTTCTTCTATGGCAAGTTCTAGCAAAACTCGTCTGTCGCCCTTGGTTTCCTTATAGGGGACAGCCGCTTTCAGCAGGCGGATGGGAATTTTGAATTCATCGTACTTGCTGGTTAGTTCTTGCCACAATTCTAACCAAGTGCGTGCAGCTTTGTCGCTTACCATTTCTGACATTAGCGCGGGGATGTTTCGCACGATTCCCTGTCCTAAGATTGAGAGATATTCGTATTTTTTGTAAACGGCAATCAGGCTGGTGATGCGAGTTTGAGATATCGCTAGATCGTGCGTGTTGATGAACAGGTTGCGGATAATTAACTCGGCATCTTCGGAACTAGCCTCGTTCTCTGGTTCGAGGCGTTGAAATGCGTCGTCTAAGGCGGTGAAGCCTTCATCCCAACGATTTAATCCAAGAATGGCTATAGCGCGATTGAAGAAGACAGATGAATCTTGATAACTGAGTTTGATCGCTCGATCATAAGATGGTAAGGCTTCATCATAGCGTTTGAGATTGTAGAGTACATTGCCTCGATTAGCCCAAGCCCAAGCATCATTAGCATCAAGTTCGAGCGCCCGATTTAAGGATTCTAAGGCTTGATCATAGCGTTTGAGGTTGTTGAGTACATTGCCTCGGATACGCCAAGCTAACTTATCATTGGCATCAAGTTCGATCATCCTCTCAAAAGATTCTAAGGCTTCTTCGTAGCGTTTGAAGTTGTTGAGTATATTACCTCGTAATACCCAAATCTCCTGATAATTGGCACCAAGTTCAATCGCTCTATCAAAGGATACTAAAGCCTCTTCATAGCATTTGAGGTGATGGAGTACATAACCTCGTAAAGCCCAAACAGACTGATGATTGGCATCAAGTTCGCTCGCTCTATCAAAGGATGCTAAAGCTTCTTTGTAGCATTCGAGTTTATAGAATACACTGCCTTGCATCACCCAAGCTGCCCCATCGTTGGGGTCTAGATCTATCGCCCGAGCAAAAGATGCTAAAGCTTCGTCGTAGCGTTTGAGGCTGTTGAGTGATATTCCTTGTGCAGCCCAAACAGACTGATAATTGGCACCAAGTTCTATCGCCTTATCGAAAGATGCTAAAGCTTCTTCATAGCGTTCGAGGTCGTTGAGTACATAGCCTCGTAAAACCCAAACAGACTGATAATTGGCACTAAGTTCTATCGCCTTATCGAAAGATGCTAAAGCTTCTTCATAGCGTTTGAGGTTGTGGAGGACATTGCCTCGTAAAACCCAAACAGACTGATAACTGGCATCAAGTTCGATCGCCCTATCGTAAGATACTAAAGCTTCTTCATAGCGTTCGAGGTCGTCGAGTACATCACCTCGGATACGCCAAGCCTTCGCATAATGGGAGTCACCTTCAATAGCCTTATCTAAACATTCTAATGCTTCATCGTAGCGTTCCAGGCTATTTAAACAGCGTCCCTTTTCTACCCAATCCTTTGCCTCGCCGCGACTTGTTACCAATTTTTCCGCATATTCTAAAGCCGAAACATAATCTTCTTGTTCGCGACAATTTTTTATTTCATCAAAATAAGCCTTCAGACGCGGGTCTTCCTCATTTCTCTCAATAGCCTCAAGCGCCCGCGTATAATATTCTCGTTCCATCACAGCATCAGGTGGAATGGGTTTCAAACCTTGCCCATACAGAAAATGACTTTCTTTCTCCGCCATATCAACATCCGCCATCCTCAATCCCAATCGCTGCTGCAATTCTTTCCGCGTATACCAAACCCGAATAAAATCCACAATTAATCGAATCGGTTTATTTCGCTGCTTCTTTACCTCCAGACAAAAACGCATCAATGGTTCCCGCAATTCATACCACGATTCCCGTCCAATTTCCTCGGTTTTGACATAACCCTTATCTCGCAAATCTTTAAGTTGGCTAGAGACAGTTCGCTGCTCAATAAAACAGCGTTTAGCAATTTGTTTTACTGGTGCGGCACCACCTGTATCGCACAAAAAGTCAACAATTTTTCGCTGCTGATTTGATAGATATTTCATCCGATCCTGATAGTAGGGCGTGAGGCTATCCAGCATTTCCATGAACGGTTCTACCAATTTATCGAGCGATTCAGGAGTCATCAGAAAAGCCGAAAAAACAATATAGACGCGAGGACTGCCACCCGAAAGGTAATGCACAACTTTAATGCGATCGCGCCCTGTTGAACTTTGAATAAAAGATGCTAAATCACTATTCCCTTCTAAGTTGGCAATATGATTTAATAAAGCTACAGCATCATCGAGCTTAAACTCATCTAATTCATGTAAATCAAAAAAACCATAAAAAGGATGATTAGAGAGCTTGACTCCATCAAACAAGCTTTGTGATGTTGCCAAAATTGTCAAAAACGAATAATTTTGAATATACGCCCTCAACTGCTTCTGCCCGAAATCCCCCAACCCGCTAAACACGTCCTCTAAATTTTCGACAATCAACAACATCACCCGCTTACCAACAAAGTCTCTCAGCAATTCTGCGGCTTTAAATTCAGCTTGCTCCGGCGACAAATCATAAAGCTTTTCAACATCATCATGTAACTCAGCTTCATATTCTGCCTCATATTCTTTAGCAATTGCCCGGAATATTCCCCGCAATAAATCCAAAAAAGACGCAATCCCCCATTCCTCTTCCTGCAGCCACGCAATTAGCAATTTATCCCGCAAATCTTCCATCTTAGCAACGCGATGATAAATCAGGGAAACCAAGTGCGTTTTGCCAATGCCGCGCGGCCCAATTAGTAGTTGAAAATGCTTGTTATCTGTTAGGGCGCTCACCCGAATTAGCTCTACTAAACGTTCTGCCAGTGCGTGACGCTGTACTAAGATAGCTTCCAGGGTTTCTGGTGACATCAAGCTCGGAGTAAATCGAGAGATAAATGTATTTTTCATAATATCTATTGGGTTTAACTGGTTCCCAGGCTGTGCCTGGGAACCTATATCTAGAGGCTCTGCCTCGTCGGTTGCGGAGGAAAACAGGAGGCAGAGCCTCCGGATCAGCGTCCCCAAGCAGAGCCGGGAAGGAGAAAATGCTTGTTAGATAAGGCTTTGACAAGTTATACGTCTAATTTACCATAGGTTTTAAAAATGTACGTTAAATTTGTTGTATATTTTCAAAAGCAGTGTTAGACTGCCGTTAACAAGCAAACAAGCGCCCCTAGCTTTTACTAGAGACGCTTTCGATCGCTTGTTTTTTTCAGAGCGACTGGCTGCAACCAGAAACGCTCGTCAATTTCCCATTTTTACGGTCTTTGTATAGACCAAGGAGTTTCTATGTCTAATGTTAGCACCAACCAAGTCATTCTGGTTTCTACGGCTCCAACTGATTCGGCAACACCGCCTGAAACTGGAGGTTTCATGCCCTTACTGATGTACGGAGGAGTTGCAGTAGCCGTGATTATTGCGATGGCTTACTTTTCCCAAACTTTGCTCAACTCGATTACTCAGTTGACCAAAACCCTGAACAAAAAACACAAATAATCACTGGTTCCCTGGTTCCCCAGCTCTGCCTGGGAATCGATACCCAGAGACTCTGCCTCGCAAGTCTCAGACTCGCGGGAGGCAGAGCCTGGGAACAAGAAAAAACCTGAAAAATATTCTTTAAGACTTGTTACAATACACAAAACTTCATACTTTCCCCAACACTGGATGACCTTTTTCAACGCCTCCGAACCCCTAATCCGCTGCAAACAGGAACATCTCGACGTACAAGACCGCGAAGGCCTGTTGCAACTCCGCTGGCAAATTGGAAATATTACTCTTTTCTCAGGACTTTATACCCGCATCGACCAAACTTTTCTGCTTTGGGGTTTGGTGACAGCGGGGATTTTTTTCACCGCTCAGTTTGTCCCCATCAGTTGGAGCTTTCAGGCGATTCTGTGGTCAACTTTGACTCTAATTGGCACTGCGGTAATGGCAGTTTTGACTTTGTTTTGGGTAAGAGTCGAGCGAGTTAGCTGGATTCTTTACTCTTGGGCGATTTTGATGATAACTGGTTTGGTTCTGACCGATTGCAGTATTTTTGCCGGTTGGGGAGGTTTGCTGCTGCATCTGTGCGATTTGTGGTTGGGGTTGAGCGCGATCGGCTATTTTTGTACGGGACTCGGTTTGCGATCGCGCACTTTTCTCCTGATCGGACTAACTCATTTATTTAGCATCCCTCTATTAACATTAGTTGCACCTTGGCAATATCTAACCACAGGAATAATTATGGCCGGCTGTTTGTTGTTGTTGTCCGAATTGCAGTGGGATATGCGATTGCCGATCGACAATAATTTGCTAAGCGCAGAACAGAAAGAATTCAACCGAATTCAACAGCAACTGCGGCAGAGCGGCGCGATTGTATCCAAATAAATCAAAATTGTAAAGAATTCTGTACAACAGCTAACACTTTCCACAAATCGCACACAATAGTAAAGATACAGCATAAATAAAAAACAAACTTTAACCAGAACAGGTGTTTTGCTGTTTTACCTGTGAGTCGCCAACCTCAGGAGAACGGTGTCAGGGAGGCGACTGGTTAAGAATGCTGTACTTGCGACGATAAAAGTTAATTCCGGTTAAGAGTAGTTGTTAAAACAAAAAAAGTGGTGCAGGGTTTTTACCGTTTCCCCTGCTTCGCAGTCTCTGAGGAGAGGCGAAACCCTCTACTAGAACAGCCTGACGAGATTGACACAGGTTTTGACAGTTGCTCAGGCCGATTTTTAAGTTCAGTGTTTAAGAAAATTGAGAAAATGCTCGCTGAGGAGCCTTGCAGGACTTAGGATTAAATAAGTCCTGCTTTAGTGTGGGAAATTTAAGTTCGGTTTTACTCTGAGGTGCGTTTTCGCAAAATCTCCCTTACTTCCATTAAAATCTGTCCCAACCTATTTTTGCCGCTGCCATCTTTGCCGCAACCCCAATAGTAATCACTAGGAGCATTTTCGACTATTTCCTCATCGCCAGTAGCTAGTAAAATTTCTTTAATTTCGGGATGAGTTTCAAATTTGCGGAGTACGGCTTTTCCCATGATATCATCTTTTACTTCTTCCCAATCTTTGCGGAGGGGACGAGAGCGATCGCGTCCCATTTTGGCGGCATCTTTCGGTGTTTTTGCTTGGCGAATTTGGTCGCAGTCAGCCGTTGCGGGAAACTTTTGTGCTTGAAAATAATGCTCAGTAGTTGGCCAATATTCTCCGTCTAACTCGAATCCATGACTGGAAAAATTAGAAAAACAGCCGTATTCGCTGCCAGTGGTGTAGAAGTAGATAGTCATAATGTCTCCGATTTCAACCGCCCTAATAATCTTGGTCGATCGTCAGCTTTACTTCTTTTGATTCTCCACTATCTTCAAGCGCACATCAATATCTTCAAGATAGGAACCGATGTAAGATAGCAGGGCGTAGATGAATACGAGCACCCCTACCATTTCCAAAATTTCCTCAACAGAAGCCATCAAACCGTAGATCAAGTTTCGCTGACCTACCGCATCTGCATAATAGCCGCAAACCATTTCCATGCCAAGTGCTCCACCGACATATATACTGCCTGCCAGTAAAAAGAAATTCCTTGTTTTCCGGGGTAGGTGCAGGAGAAACTTCAGATAAGCCAGCCCAATAACCCCAACAAAAATAGCCCCCGGAATTACCCAAATGAAGTAAAAAAGTCCCCCTAAATCCAGTGCTTTTCGCAAGTCGTTAATAATTAATATTTCGTGCAAACTCAAAATTTCATCTAAAGAAAGAAATACAAAGATGAACCCCAGCGCTTTCCAGTGCCCAAAATACCGATCGCCCTGCTTCTTCTTAGCACTAGCAATAATACCTAGCAAAATCGCACAAAACAGCAAAGTAAATGACGAGTACCACGAAGGATAATTTATTTCTCTGTCTAAATTAAACAAATTAATCCAGCGTTCTTGATAGTTAAAACCGTACCGCAGAACTTGTATGATGCAACCAGCAACAGCAAAGAAGAGCACCCAAATGCTGAGAGAGAAAGCAACTCTCTTCGGCGAAACAGAAATCAGGAATTTCATCAAGTTTTTGATAAACTAGAACAAGCAAAATCAAACTATAAAGTAAAAAGTAAAAAATCGCAAGAGCGGCGCAATCCGCCCCCTCAGATTTTTATCTACAAAAAATTACCAATCACTGACAATGCACCTTCAAATTGAAACCTTCACTGTCCGCAAGCGGTTTGCCCTTACCATCAGCCGCGGTACAACAGCCCAAAGTACCAATTTATGGGTGAAGCTAGAACACGAAGGCATCGAAGGCTGGGGAGAAGCTTCGCCGTTTTCCACAGGTTCTCGGCCCCAAACTACCGAAATTCTGCTAGCCGCATTGCAGGAAGTTGCACCGCTGCTAGAAAAGTTTACTCCGTTCGATCGCCAAAAAATCGAACAAGTATTAACAGAGGTCAACTTACCCTCAGCCGCCCGCGCCGGCATCGACATGGCAATACACGACTGGCTGGGCAAAAAAGCAGGCTTGCCGCTGTGGAAAATGTGGGGATTAGATCGATCGCGCATCGTCCCCACCTCCGTCACAATCGGCATTAATTCGCCGTCTGGTGCAAGAGAAAGAGTGCGTGATTGGTTTGGCAAAGATGCGACAGATCCAAAAAGAATCAAATACCGCGCCGTTAAGGTTAAATTAGGAAATCCCGAAGGAATCGAAGCCGACAAAGCTATGTTAATAGCAGTGCTTGACGAAGCACCAGCTAACCTTAAAATCAGTGTAGATGCTAATGGCGGTTGGAGTTTAAACAGCGCGATCGAAATGTGTCGCTGGCTGGAAAAATACCAGATAAATTATGTCGAACAGCCGCTTTCACCCGTCGCCGATATGGATGAATTCTCAGAACTGTACCGTCAATCGCCCCTGCCAATCTTTGCTGATGAAAGTTGCTTTAATAGTTCCGATATACCCAAGTTAGCGCACTGCGTGCACGGCATCAATATCAAAATGATGAAGTCAGGCGGATTGACCGAAGCAATGCGGATGATTCACACAGCAAAAGCCTGCAATTTGCAAGTAATGTTCGGCTGCTATTCAGATAGCGCGATCGCAAATACAGCAGCAGCACAACTTTCACCGCTAGCTGACTATTTGGATTTGGACAGTCACTTAAATTTATTAGACGATCCTTTCACCGGTGCGATCGTCGAAAATGGGTGTTTGATGCCAAACGCGCGATCGGGATTGGGAGTGCGACGAATTGACATTGTAGAATAGAAGTATCGCTCAAAATACATCTGGAGAGAGTATGATACCAGTAGAATCAATAGGAGAGCAAATTAATAGAGAAGCCAAGCTTTTCTTTGAAAAACACAAGCCGCCGACGGATTTAATTTTTGATGATGGTGCAGAAATGGAAAGCAACCGCCACCGTATAGCAATGACGGTTTTAATCCGTTCCGTAGAACAAGGTTTAGCTAACCGGAACGATTTTTTTGTCGGTGGCAATATGTTTATTTATTACAGCGCTAAACAGATTCGGAATCAGGATTTCCGAGGTCCGGATTTTTTCGCTGTGTTGGGTGTTGACAGCAATACTTCCCGACAAGGCTGGGTAGTTTGGGAAGAAAACGGACGTTACCCGGATGTCATTGTGGAACTGCTGTCGCCGTCAACGGCAAATTAGGATACAGGCAAAAAAAAGGATATTTACGAGCAGGTTTTTAGAACTCCTGATTACTTTGTTTTCGATCCTTTCGAGCCTAATTCTTTGCAAGGATGGCGTTTAGATGCCACCCTGCGCTATCAGCCGTTAGTCCCCAACGAGCGGGCTTGGCTGTGGTGCGAAACGTTAGGTTTTTGGTTGGGTACTTGGGAAGGAATTGTCGATCGAGAAACAGCAACTTGGGTGCGTTTTTTCGATGAATCTGGCAATTTAGTTTTGTTGCCGGAGGAAGCCGCTCAACAGCAAGCCGAAGCCGCTCAACAACAATCGGAAACTGCTCAACAACAAGCGGAAGCCGCTCAACAGCGAGCGGAACAGGAACGCCAGCGAGCCTCGCGACTAGAGGCCAGATTGCGAGAATTGGGAGAAGATCCGAATGCTTTGAACGAGTAATCCCAAATCACAGCTAACACCCAATCGATTTTAGATTTTAGATTTTAGATTTTAGATTTTAGATTTTAGATTTTAGATTGAAGCTAAAATTTAAAATCGCCCGTCTCAAAAGTGAACCAATGACTAAAAACTATCCGCTCAAAAATGGCAAAGTTGCCATCCTGCTGCACGAGGGAATTCTCGGCCATTCCGGCAAAACAGGTTTAGCATTTTTGCGCTACAGCGAAGCACAAATTGTAGCAGTAATAGACCGCCAATGTGCCGGAGAATCTTTACCTGAATTAACGGGCATTACTCAACAAGTACCGATAGTTGCTTCTGTTGCAGAAGCACTGCAACTTGCGCCGGATATTCTGCTAATTGGTATCGCTACTTCCGGCGGTTTTTTGCCTGTGGAATGGCTGCCAGAAATTAACCAAGCGGTAGCAGCAGGTTTGTCAGTTGTCAACGGTTTGCACGCGAAACTTGCACCTTTGATAACAGTTCCGTTAACCGAAAATCAATGGATTTGGGACGTGCGTCAGGAACCGGAAAACATAGGGGCTATCGCCTCTGCTGCTGCTGCTCAATTAAGCTGTCGCCGCGTGTTAACCGTCGGCACAGATATGAGCGTCGGCAAAATGTCAACCAGTCTGGAACTCAATCGCACTTGCTTGCGGCGGGGTTTGCGTTCCAAATTTTTGGCAACCGGTCAAACGGGTTTAATGATCGGAAATGAAGGCCTTCCTTTGGATGCAGTGCGAGTTGATTTCGCCGCCGGTGCTGTCGAACAAATGGCGATAAAATTGGGTTCTGAATGCGATATTCTGCACGTAGAAGGGCAAGGTTCGCTATTGCATCCGGGTTCGACGGCGACTCTGCCGCTGCTGCGGGGTTCGCAGCCAACTCACTTAATTTTAGCCCACCGAGCCGGACAAACTAGCATTCGCAATCACCCGCACGTATCGATTCCCAAATTATCAAAAGTGGTTGAATTGTACGAAATGGTAGCCGCTGCTGCGGGTGCTTTTGCAGGGGGAAAAGTGAGCGCGATCGCTCTCAACACTCATCACTTAAATGAGGCAGAAGCGCTGTTAGCAATAGCTGAAGTTCAAGCAGAAACGGCATTGCCTTGTACCGATCCCGTAAGGTTTGGCGCGGAGGTTTTGTGGGAGGCGATCGACAGTTGATATGCTACAATAAATTACCACTTGCAAATCGCTACAAAAAACTATGACACAATCACTTCAAGCAAAAACACTGACACTGCGTGAGGTTAAAACAAAATTTAACTTGCAACTTGCAGAATACGAGCAATTTTTTCCGGAGTGGATTGACGATTTACCAGAAATTACTGATGAAGAAAAGCGATATCTAGACAAAGTAAAAGCTGGCTACACTAACAGTGCTGAGTACCCCATGATAGAAGATACCGTAAAAATGGTGGTACTGGCTCCCTTGCTATTTTTAGCAGATTTTTACCTGACTCCCTTTCACATAGAGTCAGAAAAATCGGTGGAACTGGTTACAGTGGATGAAGATATACTTGTCAGAGGAAGCATTGATATTCTGCTTTTAATGGAATCTTTTTGGGTTGTGGCAATCGAAGCCAAGCGAGCTCAATACTCCCTTGAGGCAGGACTTCCCCAGCTACTCTTTTATATGCTGAGTAACCCCAATCCAGACAGACCAACTTTTGGGCTTCTGACAAATGGCAGCAACTTCAGATTTCTTAAATTGATTAAACAAGACACTCCGCAGTACGCTTTATCTTATGAGTTCGTAATCGATCGCGCTAATGACTTTTACGAGGTATTCCGCATTTTTAAACGAATTGCTGCTGTAGTTACCAACTATAACTAATGACTGAAACTTCTTTTTCCTTACCGTCTGAATGCGCCATCCGCCAGGCCTCAGTTCAAGATATCAAATCAATTGGAAGGTTAGTGTGGAGCGCCAAACTCGATCCAACTCAGTTGCGCTGGGAGCAATTCTGGGTCATCGAATGCGAGGGAAAATTGGCAGCTTGCGGACAGTTGCGGAACTTTGCGGGCGCGCAAGAATTGGGCAGTTTGGTGGTGGCGAAAGATTGGCGCGATCGAGGTTTGGGAAGCTACCTCACAAAATATTTAATTCAACAAGCTACAGAACCGCTATATTTAGAATGTTTGGGAAAGCGACTCGCATCATTTTATACTCGCTTTGGATTCGTAGAAGTTTCCGTACAACAACTGCCGCAGTCGCTTAAATTCAAGTTCGGTTTGTCTCAATTAGCTAAAACTTTATTCAAAATTCCTGTAACAATTATGCAGTATCAAGCAGGTTGTCTATAATTATGACTTTTATGAATTTAAGATTCTGAATTTATGAATGGATTTTAAGTTCGACCTGTTCAATAATTGGATAACAGGGTGCGATCGACCTCCATCGATCAAAAACTCCTACCGCCTCCTGATATCTGCGTCAATCTCGATCGCCTATTTTCTATGCCTAAATAGGTAGGTACAAATCAACATCGCATGGGGAGGGCGGGTTAGTGCCCAACTTTACTTGCTTGTATCACAGATCCGCTTACGGGCCCCTAATGGCGCACCGGTTGTCAGAAACCGGGTTTTTAGGGCTTTGGTGCATAAGTTACAGACTAGATATTTATGGATATTCCGGATTGGGCGATCGAGAATGCGTAAGTTCATAATTCACCGTTCGCGGTAGTCCAGTTGGCTAAATTGGCACAGCTACAAGCGCGATCTGTAGGCAAAAACCTTTGGAAAATCGTTGCTGGCAGGTAGAAAAGTGTCATGTGCCAGTACCAGACTCGGAAAGTGGACTGGCGATCGCCCCAAAGATATTCGACTCCTGGCAAATTAGTAAGTGTAAAGCAAGTGAGTCACAACCCAATCAAAAAAATCAACCCAAAAATTCAACCCAAAAATAAAACATTTTCACAGTAGCAGTAATGCGGAATCAGACAATCTCTAATGTAGCTAACAACATCTACCCTTGAGGCAAATCCCACCAACGGCTCAACAACTAAATCCTTAATTCAATACCTCGGAATTACTGGAGTTAGGCTCCCCGCAACCGCTTCTAAAATCCCCTCCAAATTTCAAAAATTCTTTGCCTTTTATCCTGATAAAACCACGGAAGGTAAGAACAATGAAATATCCGGCAATCAATCAATCTCAACCGAGTAAATGCAGCTTCTCAACTAGCATAAACAGACAATTACACATCCATATATTTTAACACAACAGGAGTAAATATCATGTTCAACGTAGTAAAAGCTTTCGGATCGATTTTCTCCACCCAAGGATACAGCACAGCTAACAATATGCTAATCAAAAATTACATCAACACCAATTTTAACTATTTCAACGAAGAAGCAGTCGTTGATGAATCGATTTACCCGAATCAAACAGGTCGCGTCCGCTTCCAAGGTAGCTGGTGGCCCGCACGGTGCGATCGCCAAATCACCCTCACACCCGGAGACACGGTTTATGTCATCGGCGTTGACAACATCACTCTGTTAGTTTCCCTCGCTCCCGCAGACTAAATCAGAGCATGAACGACCTGGGAATTAATCTCAACCAGGAAATGCCACTTTTCAAATAGCTTGAAATAGGCGATTAAACTTCGATATATATTAACACAAAAGGAGTCAGAAAAATGTTTAACGTAGTAAAAGCTTTCGGTTCAATTTTTTCTCCTCACACCTACAGCACAGGAAACAATCTATTAATGGATAACTACATCAACACCAATTTTAACTACTTCAACGAAGAAGCAGTCGTTGATGAATCGATTTACCCGAATCAAACAGGTCGCGTCCGCTTCCAAGGTAGCTGGTGGCCCGCACGGTGCGATCGCCAAATCACCCTCACACCGGGAGACACGGTTTATGTCATCGGCGTTGACAACATCACTCTGTTAGTTTCCCTCGCTCCCGCAGACTAAACTAGAAAGTAATCTCAACTTTTTCACTGTCAGAACCCCGACTTATTGAATAAGTCGGGGTTCTGACTATTCTGTTTTTTAGTGGCAATTTGGCGATCGCTTCCACTCAACACCTGACGCAAGAGAGCAATATCTGCCTCAGTTTATTTGCCAGTAGAAAGATGGCCGATCGCGCTACAATAAAATGGCATTTTTGAGAGCTTGTTTGTTGAGGCTATCGCCGAGTTGAGATTCGCTACTTTCTCGGGTGACTGCTGCTTTTTCTGATGCCTTAGCGAACCGTGGCAAGACAGGAACAACCATGACACAAGAACCGATTATGCGAGAAATCGATTTTTAGGCTGGGCAACATTTTATGCTATTGTCAAACTTGATTTTTACAGAAAATTTAGTATAAAATGGTCGATAACAAAGATACTATAGAAGTGCCTTTACGACCTCTTGTTTGGATGGGAGACTCTCGCAAAAATATCCGCGAGTTTCCTGAAGAGGTACAAAAAGCGGTAGGTTATGCGCTACAACTGGTGCAAGCTGGGGAAACACCTTTGTCAGCCAAGCCCTTTAAAGGGGTGGAAAGCGGTGTGTATGAAATCGTCAAACGTTACGATACGGATACTTACAGGGCGGTTTATGCTGTCAAGATTGGTGACAAAATTTATGTGTTGCACGCTTTTCAGAAGAAATCAAAGCAAGGGATTAAAACCCCACAGGCTGATGTTGACTTAATTAAAAAACGCTATCAAGACGCACTAGCGAGGGAGGAACAATTATGACAGAAGAAACCATTTTTGAAGAAAGCAGCGGTAATGTATTTGCTGACCTTGGATTGGCAGATGCTGACGAACTTTTTGCGCGGGGTAAAATCGGAATTCAGGTACTTCGTCTGTTGAAACAGCGCAACTTGGAACAGGGTGAAATGAGCGAGTTACTGGGCATTCCACAACCAGAAGTCTCTCATTTAATGAACGGAGAGTTTCAACGGTTCAGCGAGGGCAAACTACTGCTTTTCCTCAAGCGACTCGATACGGAAATTACTTTACATCTTCGCCCTCGTAATGGGGGAAATCAATCTGCTGAAATTGCGATATCGCTATAGGACTTTGGGGAACCGATCGCCCTGTTGAATTTTTTCGCAAAGGCGATCGGGGATTTCTAGCTTTTATCTATTTGACTCGTCTCATCTTTCTGCAATGCTGTCAGGATTTGAAAGCACAGCTTGAGCAGAAACAGCAGAAATCCTGCTTGGGGATTGAGCCAAGTGGCAACACCCACCACCGCAAACTCGCTTACTTTCAGAAGTTTCTTTTTGTTAGAAGGTTTCATCTGTCACTCTCAATCGTAAAATATTGATACCTTTAAGATTAGAAGTGGTCAAATAGAAAAAAAAGTGCTAACAAATAGAAAAGCAAATAGAAATAAATAGAATAAATAGATAATGGAGCTTAGTGAAAGGTGGATTCTCAGATCAAATCCGCAGAAGAACAACAGTTTTTAGAAGCGATCGCCCTGAAACTAAACCTGAAAGGCGATCCACGAGCGGCATTCTTGGCACGTTTTAATCCCAAAAATGCTAATACAATAAATTCTAATTTGGTAAGTTTTATTACATGGAACAAGGAACCGGAAGATAAGTCTCAGAAACTTCAAGAGGAATTACAAAATATTTGCAAAATCTTGGAAGATAATGGTTGCCCATTTAATAAACCCAAACGAGGGAGATCACCTAAAGGTCAAAGTCCGTGGGAGCAAGGGTATAAATGGCTTTGGGAATCTCGTTTTCCAGAATGGCAACGGGACAATAATCAGCAATTATCCATGCCTGGAGAGATATGTAGTAATGGTCAAGCAAATATTGATGCGTTAGTTCAGCAGGTACGATCGCGCCTCCACGATGACATCCAACGGTTGCACGGCACTATGCCGCTTTGGGGGGTCGATCGCTGGGTGCCTTTGGCTGACTTGTTTGTGGATGTCAATATTCAGGAGGAACTCAGTAGTAGTCGTAAATCGGAATTGGATGACTTGTGGCAGGACTTTAGCCAAAATCGCAGCTACCGCAGTTTCGATCGCATTGGTTTGGGCAAAAAGCGAAAACCGGTATCAGGTTTAGAGGTGCTGGCAAAGAATGCGAACCTGATGGTAGTGGGCAAACCGGGTTCGGGAAAGACCACGTATTTGCAGCGAGTCGTGATGGAGTGCAACGCAGGTAATTTACAAGCGCGCCGGATTCCGGTTTTGATTAAACTGCGAGATTTTGTCGAGGATGGGCGTTTTGTCGAGGATGGGCGTGAGGTTGCCTACTCGCTAGAGCGTTATCTACAGCGGTGCTGGCGGTTGTCGGATGCCGAAACTAAATTGGCGTTAGATCGAGGTGGG
This sequence comes from Microcoleus sp. Pol7_A1, assembly GCF_036701085.1. Taxonomy (NCBI): domain Bacteria; kingdom Bacillati; phylum Cyanobacteriota; class Cyanophyceae; order Oscillatoriales; family Microcoleaceae; genus Microcoleus; species Microcoleus sp. Pol7_A1. Next base: position 11,468 of record NZ_JAUBQD010000037.1, on the reverse strand, counting down.
GCGCTGGTGCTGCTGGATGGGTTGGATGAAGTGACGGGAGAAGATGGGAAGAACATCGCCCTGGAAATCGAGCGGTTTGCTCGCGCTTATCCGCAGGTGCAGGTAATTGTGACCTGTCGAACGCAGAGTCAGAAATCGCGGTTTGAGCGGTTTGATTATGTGGAGGTGGCGGATTTTAATCAAACGCAGGCGCGGGCTTTTGCCCAACATTGGTATAAGGCGGTGATGGGGGATGAGTCGGGGGGACTGGCAAAAGCGCAGGAGTTTCTGGGGCTGCTCTTTTTGGAGGAGAATAAGCCGATTCGGGAGTTAGCAATTACGCCGATTTTGCTGAGTTTGACTTGTGCGGTGTTTCACCAGACGGGGAAGTTTTACTCGAAGCGTTCCAAGCTTTATGAAGAGGGGTTGGAGTTATTGCTAAAGCAGTGGGACGAACGTAGGGGAATCGAGCGAGATGAAATTTATCGCGATTTGTCAGTGGAGCGAAAGCTAGAATTATTGAGCTTTCTGGCAGTGAAGAAGTTTGAAAAAGAGCAATATGTGCTATTTGAGCAGGCAGAAATTGAGGAGTATATTGCGGAGTTTTTGGGGATTGGGCAGCGGGATAGTCGGGCGGTGTTGAGGGCGATGGAAGCGCAGCATGGATTGTTGATTGAGCGAAGTCAGAAAGTTTGGTCGTTTTCACACCTGACGTTTCAAGAGTATTTAGTCGCTCAGTATTTTTTGACTTCTTGTTGTGGTACGAATTTAGTAAACTATACTTTTAACGAGCATTGGCGAGAAGTATTTTTGCTCTTCTTTGAAAAAACACAAATTGTAGATAGATTTTTAATCGATTTTAAGCTAAAAATAGATAACTTTTTACAAGTTGAAAATAAGTATCAAAAAATGCTAGTATATATAAATGCGAAAGTATTTACTGTTCAATCCGAATATAACTCGGCTGCTTTAAGAGCTTTCTATTTTGCTATTGTTCGCTCTCTCAATCATCGTCTATCTCTTGACCTTAGTCATGTCGAGAGTCTTTCTAGCTTTTTTGACGATAGTTTAGCTCAGTCCCTTGATAATAAACTTAATATTCAGTGTAAATTGGATGATAATTATAGTTTTTGTAACGATCTTTTAATTGACTATAAGTTTGCACATGGCTATTATCCAGCTCCTTATAGTTTGCCTGAGTTAGATTCAGAATTAGAGAAATCATTGCAAAAGCTTGAGCCTAAATTACCTTACCATATAGAAGATGAATATTTATTCAACCAATGGTGGAAATATCATGGTAAGTCTTGGGTTAAGAAAATACGATCTATAATGCTAGAATTCCGTAATCTTGGTCATGACTGGGAGTTAAGTGATTCTCAAGAAAAAATACTTAAACAGTATTACAATGCAAATAAGCTGCTAATAGACTGTCTGAACAGTGGTTGTGTGGTAAGCGATGAAGTAAGGGAAGAGATTGAGGATACATTATTGTTACCGATCGCCGAAATCGAAAAACGCAAACGTGAAAAAGCCGAGTAGGGCACTTCGCTATGAATCCTGTCTTATATAATTTCGCTATGATTTATTTCAATAAACCGTGCCTTGAGTATGCTTAAATAAGTGGAGACACATACTAACCATATTTAAACCAGTGAACTTTCAATCAGTCATTGCCACCTTAAACAAATTCTGGAGCGATCGAGGATGCCTGATCGCCCAATCCTACGACACAGAAAAAGGTGCAGGAACCATGAATCCCCACACCTTTCTCAGAGCAATCGGCCCCGAACCTTGGTCTGTCGCCTACATCGAACCCTGTCGCCGCCCCACCGACGGACGCTACGGCGAAAATCCCAACCGCTTCCAACATTACTATCAATATCAAGTTTTAATTAAACCCTCTCCTCCCAACATCCAAGACATCTATTTAGACTCCCTCAGAGCATTAGGAATTCGCCCAGAAGACCACGACATTCGTTTCGTAGAAGACAACTGGGAATCGCCCACCCTCGGAGCTTGGGGCGTCGGCTGGGAAGTCTGGCTCGACGGCATGGAAATCACCCAATTTACATACTTTCAACAGTGCGGTAGCATTGACTGTCGCCCGGTATCCATTGAAATTACCTACGGACTAGAACGCCTCGCAATGTATCTCCAAGAAGTCGATGCCATGACGAAAATTCAGTGGAAAGATGGCATAACTTACGGCGACGTTCACCTGCAAGGAGAAATTGAACAGTGTAATTATAACTTTGAAGCTTCCAATCCCGAATTGCTGTTTACTCTATTTGGATTGTACGAGCAAGAAGCCGAACAATTGACAAAAAAAGGATTAGTTTTACCGAGCCTTGATTATGTGTTAAAATGTTCTCACACTTTCAATTTACTCGATGCTAGAGGTGTGATTTCTGTAACGGAAAGAACCCGCTACATCACCAAAATTCGCAATTTGGCGCGGCGAGTTGCTCAGCTTTATTTAGAACAGCGCGAAAAGCTGGGTTTTCCTTTAGAAAAAGCTGTAAAAGTTTGAGTTTGAGTTGGATTGTGGGGCGGGCATCTTGCCTGCCTTAAGAACGGGCAAGATGCCCGTTCCACAAAGAGTGAGTTGGATTGTGGAGTGGGCATCTTGCCTGCCTCAAGAACGGGCAAGATGCCCGTTCCACGAAGGTCATGTTTTTAATTAATTAAATGCCTAATTATTCGGAAAATAATACAGAAACAAATCCTCAACTGCGAATTGATAATGTTAGTTTAAAAACACCGATAGCCTCAAGTCATTTGTTGGAAAATATATCGTTTCAGGTACACAAGGGCGATCGCGTGGCAATTGTTGGCCCTTCAGGTGCGGGGAAAACAACGCTGTTGCGGTTGCTAAATCGGCTCAGCAGTCCCACCAGCGGCTCGATTTATCTGGAAAATACAGAATATCGCCAAATACCTGCGATCGAACTCCGCAAACAAATCACCCTCATCCTGCAAGAATCCAAGCTTTTGGGAATGTCGGTGCGAGAAGCATTGGCTTATCCTTTGAAGCTGCGGGGCGTGACTGCATCAAACATTGCTGAGAGAATTAGCGGGGCGATCGAACAACTGCACATACCCCAAGAATGGCTCGATCGCAGCGAATTCCAGCTTTCCACAGGCCAAAAACAGCTCGTGGCGATCGCCCGCGGCATCATCCTGCAACCAAAAATCTTGCTTTTAGACGAGCCAACATCCGCCCTAGACGCAGGAAAAGCCGCCCACCTTTTGCAAGTATTGACACAGCTAACCAACGGCAAAACCACAATTGTAATGGTCAACCACCAATTAGAATTAGCCGAGCAATTTAGCACGCGAATTCTGCATTTACAGCGCGGAAAGCTCATCGAAGATTTGCCCTCCCATCAAATAAATTGGGGGCAACTGCGGCAAAATTTAATCCAAGCAGAAGCAGAAGCCCAACAAGAATGGTGAACAAGCTAAAAAACATTTACGTTGCATTTTTAAAACTCTTAAAAATATTGTGGGATGAGCATCCTGCCCGCCCCAAAGATGCAGCGCACTCCGCGCCCTACAGAATCAATGAGCTCCCCCAGCACCCGCACCCGCTTTCACCTTTTTAAAACCCAAAATAGCAATCCCGCTTAACAGCAAAGCAATTCCCACAAAGTAAAAACAATCATTAAAAGCCATCACATAAGCTTCACGGCGGACAATATTATCAATTGCTTTAATTGCCTGGTCTTTTGCCACGCTTAAATCAGCACCGCGACTCACAAAATACTGAGTCATTTGATTAATTCGCTCCTGCGTTGCCGGATTGTACAAAGAAACAGATTCCCCCAATCGATTCGAGTGAAATTGCTCGCGTTGCGTCACCAAAGTTGCTAGCGCCGCAATCCCTATAGAACCTCCCATATTTCTCATCATATTAAACAAACCGGAAGCCGAACCAGCCTCGTGTTTCTCCATACCAGCAGTGGCAATAGTTGACAGCGGCACCATAATTAAAGGCTGTCCCAATGCCCTAACTAATTGCGACCAACGCAACTGATCGATACCCGTATCATGAGTCATGCTGGCATTCATAAAACAACTCACCGCAAACAAACTCACACCGATACCAATCATCAGCCGCATATCGATTCGCTGCATCAATTTCGGCACCAGAGGCACGATGAATAACTGCGGCACCCCAGCCCACATAATCACCTCGCCAATTTGCATGGCATTGTACTGCTGAATCTGACCTAAATACAGGGGCAAAATGTACACCGAACCGTACAATCCCACCCCCAAGGAAATATTCACAATACTAGCTAAACCGAAATTGCGGCGAGTCAGCAAGCGCAAGTTAATAAACGGTTGTTTGCGAGTTAGTTCAATCCAGAAAAAAGCGCTGATAAATATTGCTGCAATTATGCTTAAATGCACAATAAAATCAGAACTAAACCAGTCCTTGCGGCTGCCTTCTTCTAACACAACTTGCAGGGAACCCAAGCCGATCGCCATCGAGACAATTCCCCACCAGTCGCCCCCTTTTAGAAGTTCGAGTTTCAGCGGTGCGGGGGCGACGGCGTACCACACAGCAGCTAGCAGCAGCAGCCCTGGAACCAAATTGAGATAAAAGACATATTGCCAGCCGTAATTCTCAGTCAGCCACCCTCCCAATGTCGGCCCGATGGATGGTGCAAAAGTAGCTGTCATTGCAAACATCGCCATGCCGATTGGCTGCTTTTTAGGGGGCAAATTCGTCAGCAAAAATGTAAAAGACATCGGAATTAAAATGCCGCCTGACAACCCCTGCAAAGCCCGAAATACAATCATTGAATTCAAATTCCACGCCCAAGCGCAGCACATGGAAAAGAAGACAAAGAAAGCGGCATTTACCAAGATGTAGCGACGGACAGAAAACACCTGCGACAGCCAACCCGTAATCGGAATTACTACAATTTCTGCGACTAGATAGGCGGTAGAAATCCAAGAACCTTCTTCTAAAGTTGCGCCTAAAGCTGCTTGAATATCTCTGAGAGAAGCGTTGGTGATTTGGATGTCCAAAACTGCCATGAAAGCGCCGAGAATTGTTCCCATGACGCCGATCCAGGTTTTTAAGGGAACTCGATCGTCGCTCTGCTGTGGAATTGCACTTGTATTTGCCATTGGTTTAACCTCTGGTTGCGTAATTAATTTGGATGTTTTAACCGCAGAGGGCCCAGAGGGCGCAGAGAAATAGAAGAGAGAAGTTTACAAATTGTTGAGGATTGCTAGAGATACAGTCAGATATTAGCTTTGGGAATCTTGTTTAATGTTGGCATTTGTGATTTGACGCTAAATCCCTACTGCGAAATTAAACCCATTTTTTGATACAGTGGTCGGATTATGTTTTTTAAAGCTGGCAACTGTTTGGTAAAAACTACCGAGCCTAAAATACAAATTATACCTCCAATGATGACTGTATAGGGAGCGCCGATATAATTTGCCAATCCCCCGGCAACTAAATTCCCAAAGGGTGTCACTCCAAAAAATGCCATCGTGTATATGCTCATCACTCTTCCGCGTTTGTCGTCTTCCACAATTGTTTGCAAAAATGTGTTTCCTCCGGCAAATTGGATAATGAAACCAAAGCCAACGAACAACATCATGATTAATGACAGCCACAAGACGCGGGACAAACCAAAACCTATCAGTCCGAATCCCATAATTGCCGGTGAAATCGCAATCCACTTGCCGAGGCCAATTATACTTTTGCGCGAAATCAAATAAATCGCTCCCGTAAAGGCTCCGACTCCCGAAGCAGCCATCAAAAAGCCCAGAGTTTGGGCGTCGCCGTGCAGGAGTTTGGTGGCAAAAATTGGGACTAAAACTGTGTGCGACATTCCGGCCAAACTGACTAATGATAATAGCAGTAAAATTGCTCGAATCGGGGGAAACCCGAAGGCATAAACGAATCCTTCTTTTAATCTTTGTAAGGGTTTGGTATTAGTTGCTGCAATTTTACGGGCTTTGATCTGCATCGCTAATAAGCCTGCAATTACAGCAATGTAGCTGAGTCCGTCAATGAGAAAGCAATAACTTGCGCCGACTGTAGCTATCAGCAAACCTGCCATTGCTGGGCCGATTAGTCTGGCTGCGTTGAACATCGAAGCATTAATGGCGATCGCATTTGCTAAATCTTCTTTCTTTTCCACGAGTTCGGGCACAAAAGCTTGCCGTGCGGGCGCGTCAAAGGCATTAATTGCGCCTTGAAAGAAACTCAGTACCACGATCTGCCAAATGTTAACGACTCCTGTTAGCGCTAAAAATGCTAGCGCTAAGGATTGAACCATCGCTAATATTTGAGTGGCAATTATGACTCGGTGGCGGTTCCAGCGATCGATTAAAACTCCTGCAAAAGGCAGTAAAATTAATGTGGGGATTTGACTTGTAAATCCCACCACGCCGAGCATCCAAGGTGAATCGCTCAAATTGTAGACAAGCCAAACAGTAGCGACTTGCGTCATCCAATTGCCAATCAGTGAGATGCTTTGTCCTGCAAAAAACAGGCGATAATTTCTCGATCGCAGCGCTGGAGGAAGTTTTATTGTTTTGATTTTTGCTAGTAGATTCATGCAAGAGTACGGCTAGAGCAATCCTATGGGATTTGTCAATATTTTTTAGGGGTAGTTTCCCCGCGCCCTTGGTGTCAAATTAAGACTAAAACCCTCTGTTTCTCTTGTTTGTATCGAACTGCGAGATACCCCTAGCCCCTCTTAATAAGGGGGGAATAAGATTGCGATATTTCGTCCTCCTTCTTAAGGGGGATTTAGGGAGATATAGACTCGACTACAAGCGACATTTATTATGGGTTTCAATCTTAAGTTGAAACAAATGGCACGGCGGGATTGTCCCTAAACTCATTTTACCGATCGTTTAGGATTGCTATATGAGCCGGAGGTTCTATTTTTCGGTTTTCCAAAACCAGGAAACGAGCATTTTACGATCGCAACCCGATTGCGCTGCTTCTAATCAATGCTCAACAGCCAAGTACCCAGGTAGCGCAGCAAGGGAACGTCCCCAGGGGTCCGGATGCGGACGTTGAAATGGTACATTCCGCCGGGAGATGGGTTTCTGACGTTGGAGAGCACAACCTCAACATTGTTGCCGGCAGCAATTGGTTCTGCGGGATAAATTTCTATGAAACGATTTTCTTTGTCCCAGATTACTTCTTGCAATTGGATTGTTTTGTCTTTGACGCGCACTTTAATGTCTTTTTGGTCGAATTCGCCTTTGTAGTAGTCTGGATAGGATATGTTGAGTTGGGCGATCGCCAGACTTACTTTTTTGGAAGGAATTCGCAGCCGATATCTATCGCCGCTCATCCCCGCTTTGCCGTAATCCAAGCGATAGTTTAATTGGTTGGCGCGCTCGGGGCCACCGAAAATCGTGAATCCTGGCATGGACTGGGCTAAACTGATGGCGGGCAACCCAGCCACCAAGCAACCTGTAACCGCTAGTGCTGAAAATAATCGTCGCATAACAACTCCTCTAATTAAACTCTTGGTGAACCTTAAATATCGATCGCCCTAAATTTGCGATCGTGCCTACAATATATCGAATGTCTCAGCAATTTGATGAGGGCGATCCGATTTTAGATTTTAGATTTTAGATTTTAGATTTTAGATTTACTTCCGTCTGCTTTGAGAATGAATCTGGGGGCTGGTTAGAACCCGAGGCTTTTCTATGCCTCCATCCTAAGTCTGCGAAACGCTGAATCTGGGAACCTGGGAACAAATTGCTCGATCGTCAATTTTTTTTGCGTAATACTGATAACTGACATTCAAACTACAGAACTAGCCGACAGAATATTATATCATAATCGGTTGCAAACTTAACAATTTAGCGAATTTGAATGTATAAGATAAGTTAAAGATACGGCTCGAATTTGGGCGATCGGCTTTACTATCAACGAGAGAAGTTTAGGGCAACGGCGGCTCAAATGTAAAGCAAGGCATCTGGCGGTGAAAAATCGCAATTCAAGAAACCTGCGGAGGCAGGTTTTGTCTGTGTAGGAGCGGTTTCAACCGCCCTGGGAAGGCTTAAATAAGGAGAGTTCATGAAATTAGCGATCGCAAAAGAAATAGAAGCAGGCGAACGCCGGGTGGCTTTAGTACCCGACGCTGTGGCCCGATTGGTAAAACAAGGCGTCGAAGTTTGGCTGGAAGCCGGCGCGGGGGCAAAATCCTTTTTCTCGGATCTTGCTTACGAAGAAGCGGGAGCTCAGGTTGTCGCCGATACCGCTAAGCTGTGGGGCGAAGCCGATGTCGTCGTGAAAATCGGGGCGCTGCAAGAATCAGAAGTTCATCAACTCCGGGAAGGAGGCGTTTTCATCGGATTTTTGAATCCTCTGGGAGATCCAGCTTTAGTGCAGCGTTTAGCCGATCGCAAAGTAACGGCATTCAGCATGGAAATGATCCCGCGCACCAGCCGCGCTCAAAGCATGGATGCACTGTCATCTCAGGCTAACGTTGCCGGTTACAAAGCGGTACTGATCGCAGCAGCAGCTTTGCCGAAATATTTCCCAATGCTGACAACGGCGGCGGGTACGATTCGCCCCGCGAAAGTCTTGGTAATGGGCGTGGGCGTTGCTGGCTTGCAGGCGATCGCCACGGCGCGCCGTTTGGGTGCGGTAGTCGAAGCCTTCGACATCCGCCCGGAAACAAAAGAACAAGTGCAAAGTTTGGGCGCTAAATTCCTTGATGTCGAACTCAAGGAAGAAACCGTCGCCGCCGGAGGTTATGCTAAAGAGCTATCAGAAGCAGCCACAGAATACACCCGCCAAGTGCTCACCCAACACGTCAGCGCTTCCGATGCAGTGATTACAACCGCTCAAGTTCCCGGCAGAAAAGCACCTATTTTAGTTACTAGAGAAATGGTTTCTCAAATGAAGCCCGGATCGGTAATTGTTGACCTCGCGGCCGAACAAGGCGGCAATTGCGAATGTTCTGAAGCGGGGAAAGATGTTGAATGGAACGGCGTTAATGTCATCGGCCCGATTAATGTGCCCTCGTCGATGCCGGTACACGCTAGCGAAACTTACTCGAAGAATATCTCGGCTTTACTTCAGTTGATGGTGAAAGATAAAGAACTCAATTTGGATTTTGAAGACGATATCATTTCTGGTGCTTGCGTTGCCCGCGACGGTGAGATTAGCAACCAGCGAGTTCGCGATGCTTTGACGGCTGAGGCTTCAGCAGTCAATAGTTAGGAGTCATTATAGGGAACCTAAATCATAATGTCTATCGTTACAATGCTCTGCATTGTAATGTACTCCAGGAGGCTCTGCCTCCAGTCTATACCCGAGGCAGAGCCTCCCATGAATGCTTTCCCAGCCTCCGGGCTGGGAACGAGTCCATGACAAATTACCAATTTCCAATTACCAATTACCAATTGTTATGGCAGAAGGATTGATTGCAGGTTTAGTGGTGTTTACTCTGGCGTCGTTTGTAGGATTTGAAGTAATCAATAAAGTCCCGCCGACGCTGCACACACCTTTGATGTCCGGATCGAATGCGATTTCTGGAATTGCGGTTTTAGGTGCAATTCTGATTTCAGGCCAAGGCAATGTGACTGTTACTTCGATTTTGGGGACGATCGCGATCGCCCTGGCCACAATTAACGTAGTCGGCGGTTTCTTAGTAACCGATCGAATGCTGCAAATGTTCAAGAAAAAAGAGGTTAAAGCGTGAGCGATTTTCTGCCCAGTGGCATTCAACTAGGTTATTTAGTTGCGGCATCTTTATTTATTGTCGGTTTGAAACAGTTGGGTTCCCCTGCAACCGCCCGTCAAGGGAATGTGTTAGCTGCGATCGGGATGTTAATTGCGATCGTCGGTACGTTGCTGGAAAAGCAAGTAGTCAGCTACGAATTGATTGCTGTCGGAATTATCGTCGGTTCCATTTTGGGAACGATTATGGCGAATACCGTGGCGATGACGGATATGCCGCAGATGGTGGGTTTGCTTAACGGTTTCGGGGGCGCGGCTTCTGCACTCGTTGCTGTGGGAGAATTCTGGCGCTATCTCAGCATCCCGGAATCGCCTGCGCCTGATGCGACAATCACGATCCTTTTGGGTGTGCTGATCGGCGGAATTACTTTCACTGGTAGCCTTGTGGCGTTTGCGAAGCTGCAAGAATTGCTACCGGGTGCGCCAATGACGTTTCCGCTGCAACAGCCGTTTAATGCCATGCTGGCGATCGCACTTTTAGCCGGCAGCGGTTATATGCTGACGAATCCCGAAAATGTGCCGGTATTCCTGGCTTTGGTGGCGATTTCCAATATTCTGGGAATCATGTTTGTGCTACCGATAGGGGGCGGCGATATGCCGGTGGTGGTGTCGCTGCTTAACTCTTATTCGGGGATTGCGGCGAGTGTGGCTGGGTTCATTTTGATGAACAATATGCTGATTATCGCTGGTGCATTGGTGGGCGCGTCGGGGATTATTTTGACGCAAATCATGTGCAAGGCGATGAATCGATCCTTGGGTAGTGTGCTGTTTAGCGCCTTTGGTAGCGGTGGCGGAAGTGCTGCGGCTGCTGCTGGGGCTGCTGGTGCTACTGACAAAACTGTTCGCAGCATCAATCTCGAAGAAAGTGCGATGATGTTGGGTTATGCGCGATCGGTTGTAATTATTCCCGGTTACGGGATGGCTGTAGCGCAAGCACAGCACGCCGTACGCGAGTTAGCCGACGGTTTGGAAAAAATGGGTGTTGACGTGAAATACGCAATTCACCCGGTGGCTGGGCGGATGCCGGGGCACATGAATGTGCTGTTGGCGGAAGCAAACGTGCCTTATCCGCAGTTGTACGATATGGACGATATCAATCCGCAGTTTGACGAAACTGATGTAGCTTTGGTAATCGGGGCGAATGATGTAGTGAATCCGGCGGCGCGTCACGATACGGCGAGCCCGATTTACGGGATGCCGATTTTGGAGGTTGATAAGGCTAAGCATACGATCGTGATTAAGCGCGGGATGAGTGCTGGTTTTTCCGGTGTAGACAATGAGTTGTTCTACAAGGATAAGACGATGATGTTGTTTGGTAGCGCTAAGGATGTGGTTGCCAAATTGGTTTCTGAGGTGAAGCAGTTGTAGGATTTTTTAAGCGCAGATGAACGCGGATTAACGCGGATGATTAAACCCGGTTTCTTGGAGAAACCGGGTTTGTGTTTTGGGTTTGTAGATCTCGTTCGTTTTATTAGATCAAATCCGGTGGCATCGGAATTGATATTACCCACAATCAGGACACGGCTGTGTCATTTCCCTACAATTAATCGGGGGATGGTTAAATTTCTCAGGTCGTGCTGATAATTATTTTGGGGTAGGGAAACGGCATTGCCGTGTCCTCCATACTATCATTTCGGTACAACCGGAATTAATATAATTCCTATATACAGCACTTCCGGATGTTATGAGGTACAATAGAATCGACTAAAAATAATATTATACCAATGAAAGCATACTCAGT
>NZ_JAUBQD010000141.1:0-2814 GCF_036701085.1 Microcoleus sp. Pol7_A1 | reverse complement strand
AATACGTCAATATACTTACACAGAAAAAATCATTTAGGATTGAGCTAGATAGAGAAAATCATTTAGGATTGCTATAGCAAATATGCTGTTACTGGATTGACGGAAGGATTGCACGCGGAATTATCGGATAAAGGGATTCGAGTTTGCGGCGTGCATCCGAATTTTATCAAGACAGACTTGATGGAAAGAGCTATCTTTTTAGGGAAAGACGGGCAAGAAGTGCAGCAGCGACAGGATTTAGTAAAAAAGGCGATCGAGAGTCCGCTGTTAGAAAATCCTGAAGATGTAGCAAAAGCTATTTGGCAGGCGGTTAAACACCCGCACTCTGAGATAATGGTTGGTTCGGCCAATGTGTCGCAGGCTAGTTATCGTTTGTTTCCGGGGTTGATGGATTGGATGCTTAAGAAAATTTTTGGAATGAAAGATAATGGTTGAGGATTCATAGCTTTCTTGAAATGGGTAAATTCAGCTTTGTTTGATATGATCTTTTATTGTCCTCATCATCTCTTCTGAGGGCAGCACAAACAAAGCAAGGAAGGTTGAATGTTTAAATTGTACGGATGGCGGCGAGGTTTGGTCTTAACTCTTGTTTTTGCGATCGCCCTTACCTCTGCCGCTATTTTATCCCCGCGTCTCTTGGCTCAAACCCCGCCCACAACCCCAACAACCGAATTGCGCGGCATCTGGCTGACTAACATTGACAGCGATGTTATTTTCTCCCGCAACAACATCATTGACGCTGTAAATCGACTGGATCAACTCAATTTTAATACCATCTATCCCACGGTTTGGCAAGGAGGCTATACGCTTTATCCGAGTGCTGCCGCCCAACGAGTATTCGGACAGTCGATCGACCCATCGCCCGGATTGAAAGACCGAGACATCCTCAAAGAAATTATAGCACAATCCCGCCAAAAAGGTATAGCAGTAATCCCCTGGTTTGAGTTTGGTTTTATGGCTCCCGCCGAATCGGAATTAGCCACACTTCACCCCGACTGGCTGGCGCAGCGGCGCGACGGTTCAACTATTTGGAAAGAAGGCCAACACGAGCGAGTTTGGCTGAATCCCTTTCATCCCCAAGTGCAGCAATTTATCTTAGATTTAATCCTAGAAGTTGTCGATAATTATGATATAGATGGCATTCAATTTGACGACCATTTCGGCTTGCCCGTAGAATTTGGCTACGAGCCGTTAACAGTGTCAATGTATCAGGAACAAATCAAAAGCCCTCCCTCCGACGACGCCCGCGAAACCTTCTGGGTGCGCTGGCGCGCTGACAAAATCAACGACTTCGTGGGCAGAGTTTCCCGCGCCATCAAATCCCGCAAACAAAAATGTATTGTCAGCTTATCTCCGAACCCTTTTCACTTTGCTTTGCCCGCCCACTTGCAGGACTGGTTTACCTGGGAAAGACGCGGCTACATCCAAGAAATTGTGTTGCAAGTTTATCGCAGCGATATCAAGCGTTTTAGTGCGGAACTGGAACGGGAAGAAGTCAAACTGGCTAAACTTCACATTCCAACTGCGATCGGCATTTTAACTGGTCTTAAAAATAATTCCGTGCCCCTAAAACAAATTCAAGAACAAGTGCAAGAAGTGCGAAAAAGAGATTTCGCTGGCGTGTCGTTCTTTTTCTACGAAAGTTTGTCGAATTGGGCTAACGAAACCCCCGAACAGCGCAATTCGGCATTGCAAGAATTCTTTCCCACAAAAATGCAGCGCCCGCCATCCGAAGGCACAATTTGAAACCTACGGTTAAAATGAGAAAAAGCATACAGCGCTTAGGAATTGTCATCTTATCTTTGACCGCTTTCCTAACAATTGGCTATCTCACTCCCAGAAAGTGGGGAAATTACTCGCAAGCAGATTGCACAATCTCTCTATACATTTCCAACGAAGGCATCCACACCGAAATTATTGTTCCAGTTAAAAATGAATATTTTGACTGGAATCAATTTTTACCGCTAACAGAAATAGGGCGGGATGCGACTTCTGATTATAAATATTTGTCTTTCGGGTGGGGAGATAGAGCTTTTATGCTGGAAACTTCCACATCAGAAAGTATCAACCCAGTTACAGCTTTCAAGGCGCTATTTCTTCTTACTCCCTCTACTCTACACGTTCAAGGTTATCGGGTTCTCCCCCTAAAGATTGAAACCAAATGTGTTAAGATTAGTGGGGAAAATTATCTGATGCTGGTAAATTTTATTAAAAATTCATTCCAATTAGATGCAGCAGGTAAGAAAATGAAAATTAGCTACGGCTACGGTAACAGCGACAGTTTTTATGAAGCAAAAGGCAGTTACTATATTTTAAGAACTTGCAACGACTGGACGGCAGAAGCTTTGCAAAAAGCCGATGTCAATACTCCTTTATGGTCTACGCTTTCTTCGGCGATTATGTTTCATTTAAATAGCGGTTGCGAACGTTAAAAATAAATGGTAGTGGGTAATACAATTTTAGATTTTAGAATTCGGAATGAATGATTGTCTATGGGTTGGGAGATTGCCTAAAGTTGCATTCTTTTTTTTAGCTGGTATAATTACCAATTTGAGGAAAAATTATGAATGTAATTCCAGCGATCGACTTATTGGATGGAAAATGCGTCAGATTGTATCAGGGAGACTACGCGAAGTCTCAAACTTTTAACGACAACCCCGTCGAAGTCGCCAGACAGTGGGTAAATGAAGGCGCAACCATGCTGCATTTAGTAGACCTCGACGGCGCTAAAGCAGGTCATCCAGTCAACCAAGCAGCCATTGAAGCGATCGTCCGATCCGTAGACGTTCCCTGTCAAGTAGGCGGGGGAATGCG
>NZ_JAUBQD010000036.1:0-75149 GCF_036701085.1 Microcoleus sp. Pol7_A1 | reverse complement strand
TAATGAATCCTCAACATCTCAAAAACTGGTTTACTAATTGCTGCTACTGTACCTCATAACATCTGGAAGTGCTGTAACAATTACACCAGTTTTATGGTTGTGGATGCAGTCGCGCAGTCCGTCTGTGTTACTTGCGAGTATCGGTACGACTTGGGAATAAGCATCGTCGTAAACAATCCGGGGCTGATCCTCTGAAAGACTGGGAACTACAATAGCGTGATATTCTTGCAGCAACCGAAATAATTCTTTGCCGTAAGCAATCGTTCCCAAAATTTGGATATTAACCGACTTTTGCAGTTAATTGCTAAGTCTTTTGCATTCGCTTAAAAGTGTGCCATCGCCGAGTATATCGAGATTGACAGCAATGTTTTTCTTCTCCAAAATTTTTATTTCTTCTAACAGAACTAACACACTTTTACTGGACTCCACTCGACCAACCAATAGAAGTTTCTGTTTTTGGGTTGAGGGGGATAGCTTTTTGTGCCATATTTCCTCTACATCGGCTTCAGAAATGATATTTTCTTCATCTATCCAAGAAGCGTGGATGACGTGACCTCGTTCTTGTCGCTTTGTCAGTAAACTCTGCTGGTATTGCGATTGTGTGAAGATTGTCAGGTTAGCATTATTTACGCACCAGCGATTCACTATTTCCGATAAGTAAGCGATGATTTTGTCTTTTATTTTTATGGTTGTGCCTGGTGCCAGACGCCACGGTGCGGACTCGACTGCGAGTACGTAGAATGTTCCCTGAATCAGGGCTATTGGTGCCACTAACCACCCCATAACAATGGGCCAGCCTGCTACGCAACTATGTACAATATCTGCTTTAACGTTAGAAAACGATGGTTCGCGGGTGACGACAATTGCATTTCCTGGGGATGTTTCTTGTTGGCAGAGAGTTACTATAGTGAAGTTTTTAAGATACCCGAAGTGTTCCGTTAGGTCTTTTGCCCACAGCGGATCGAGATATATGTCACCTTTTTAATTGAAGGTGGAGGTGACGTTAATGACCATTAAATAACGCTTGGTAATAGGTTCTAGAAACTTTAAATCCTGTGTTTTTCCTAGTCTGAGCTGTTTGAATTAACTTGCATACGTGACCTCCTATTTATTGATTAAACGCTCGTCTATAATGAACTATAAATTGTCTGGCTCCAAAATTTGTGCGATCGCTCGCGCTGTCTGCCGTTCATTTATGTGGTATTAACTAAATTTATCTAGATTTTTGTCGCATAATTTACAAATCTTAAAGTTTATATTGCCTGTAGGCTTGACTTGCGGCTCGGTGCAGCAGCGAATGTCGGTAAACTAACCCATTCATGTCGTCGGAATAGCCACCGCCAATCACGCAGGCAACGGGATAGCCGCCAGCCAAACACGCCGTCAAAACTTGCATTTCCCGGCGAAATAAGCCCGTATCAGTTAAAGCTAATTTTCCCAGTTTGTCGCAGTGATGAGGGTCTACTCCGGCATCGTACAAAACTAAATCGGGCTTGACATTTGAAAGCAAATCTGGTAAGAATTTATCCAATGTTTGTAAATATTCGTCGTCCTCCATACCGACAGGCAAAGATACATCTAAATCGCCTTTTTGTTTAGTGCCGGGAAAATTTACCTCGCAGTGCATCGAGAAAGTAAAAACGCTGCTGTCATCTTGGAAAATTACAGCGGTTCCATCTCCTTGATGCACGTCTAAATCGACAATTAAAACTTTGCGAACTAAACCCAATTGTTGGAGGACGCGGGAGGCGATCGCCAAATCATTAAAAATACAAAAACCAGATCCAAAAGCAGGAAAGGCATGATGAGTTCCCCCCGCCGTATTGCAAGCCAAACCGCATTTTAAAGCGAACTGGGCAGTTAATACCGTTCCTGCAATCGCAGTGCAAGTGCGATTAGCAAGAGCCAGACTCCAAGGCAGACCAATTCGCCGCTGAGCTTTGTCGTCGAGCGTCCCGTTGCAGTAAGCTTGAACGTAGCGGTGGTCGTGGACTAATTCAATCCATTCTTGAGGCGGAAGTTCGGGAGCGTGAAATTGCGATTTATCTGCTACCCCGTCCGCGAGCAGCATCTGGTAAAGTATCCGAAACTTTGCCATCGGGAAGCGGTGATCCGGTGGCAGGGGTGCCACGTAATTTTCGTGGTAAATAATTGGTAAGTCCATTAAGATTATTGTAGAACGAATGAATCTCCAATGGAAAGCCTGCAATCTCAAATTTAAATTTTTAGGAGAACCTGTATTATATGCAACCATTAAAAACAGTCTGGCAGTCCGGCAGCACCGACCCCGAAAATGCTGACAATCTCGATAATATCAGTCAGTGGTGGGGAAACCTCAACGGCAAAGAAATTAGCTGGGTACAGCGACTGATTCCGCAAATCGGCGGTCTGAGCGAAATTCACTGGCATCCTCAGCGTTTTGACGAAACATTTGTGATAGTCAATCCCGAAATTCGCGAGGAAACTCTCTATTGGTACAAAGCCGATTTTCCTGTCCAACGTAACAACACAGTTCACAAACTAGAACTAGACAACCTGCAACAACAATTGTACATCTATCCTCAGTTGGAATCAGAATTGGTAATTCGCATAGGATTTCCCGAAGTTAAATATCAAACACTTGAATTAAATAATCCCGAAATCGCCTTGGGGGAAGATAACGTTCTGCTGCTGTGGGAGGCCGATCAAGAACTGGAGATTAAAATCTCGCTCACCAATGAAAATATTGCCAAACTTAAGGAATTGCTTGCGTAGAAAAGACCTAGAAAAGAATTTATACGGCAAGCTTTGTATGTGGGTTGACGGATCTATAGTCTTAGTTACCTATAGATATCTTAAGACTTATGGGCGGATGCGTCGAAACCATTTTTTTTCACAGCAATACTTCCTTGCAGCCCGGGGCAAGAGTAAAAAACCCGGTTTCTTCGCCTCGGGGTGCGTCCAGGTGTGTATCTTTGCTAAAACTCTTTGAAGGTGGCCGAAAAATGTCAAGAAGCTTGCGTTATTCTCCTGGGATTTTTATTAATGCTAAAGTCAAGCAAAAAACTGTTCCGGGCGGATCAACGGGGTTTTATGTACAAAAATACTTCGCCGCAGCCCTTGAACAGAGTTAAAAAATCCGGTTTCTTTGGTCTGGAGTGCCTCAGTCATGACTTTTTTTCGGCATAGTTAATTCTTGCAGCGAATGATGATGTTTATTTTGGCAATAAAAGATGACCAAAATGCGGTTAATTTGAGTTGCAAACTTAAGACAAGCAGGCAAAAAGTTGGACGCAGAGAAAATGCGTTAGTCGATAGCCTAATATCTAAAATTAATCCTATGTTTGCGAAAATTAACAAGGTCTTATGAATAATTTCTGTGGAAAAAATTACTAAATTTATTAAATCATTAATCTGCTGCTAACACTAAAAAAATCATAATGGCAAGACAAAAAATGTTGATAGAAAAAGAAAATATTCACATTTTAATTATTGACGATGAGCCCGACAATCTCCGATTTATATCAAAGATATTGACGAAAGAAGGGTATAAAGTTCAGCGGGCGATTTCTGGACAAATGGCGGTAAAGGCTAAGTTTGCTGTTCTCCCAGACTTGATTTTGCTAGATATTGCCATGCCCAAAATGAACGGCTACGAAGTCTGCGAAAGACTGAAGGCTAACAAAGAGACTCGGGAAATTCCGGTGATTTTTTTGAGCATTTATAATGAAACTTTTCACAAAGTCAAAGCTTTTGAAGTCGGCGGTGTTGACTACATTACTAAGCCTTTTGAAGTGGAAGAAATTTTAGTGCGGATTGAAAGTCAATTGACTATCCAACAGCTATCGAAACAATTAAAACAGCAAAATTCCCAACTGCAACGAGAGGTAGAATTTCGCAAGCATACAGAACAAGCGCTCCGGGAAAGCAAAGCACAGTTGCAAAAATTGGCTGTCAATATACCAGGGGTTATTTATCAATTTATAAAGACTGTCGAGGGAAGTTTTAAATTTGAATATATCAGTTATGCTTGTCGGGAAATTTACGAATTAGAGAGTGAGGATATCTTAAAAAATCCTGACTTGTGCTTCGATCAAAATCATCCAGACGACCGTCAATATCTGGAAGAAAAACTTGCCGCTAGTGCTCGAAGTTTAGAACCTTTTGCCTTTGAATGGCGGATTGTTACGCCCTCGGGTAAACTCAAATGGCTGCAATCTAATTCTCGACCCGAAATGCGCGATAATGGCGACATTGTTTGGTATGGCGTACTTTTTAATATCAGCGATCGCAAGCAAGCAGAAATAGAAATGGCAGGAGCTAAAGCAGCTTTAGAACGGCAAGTTCAGCGAGAATTGCTGATTGCAAAAATAACTAAAGAAATTCGCTCAAGTTTGCAGCCAGAAAAAATATTTCAAATAGCTGCAACTCAAATTGGTCTGGCATTCTGCGTCAATCGCTGTTTGATTCATACTTACGTTACTACCCCGCAAGTCGATATTCCTCTGGCGGCTGAGTATCTCGAACCTGCGTGCGAATCTATTTGGAACGTACCCATTCCAATTTGGGGCAATCCTCACGTCGTACAAATGATGATACAAGATGTGGCGATCGCCTCCAACAATGTTTATTCAGACCCTCTTTTGCAAGCTGTTCAACCACTTTGCCACAAGGTTGGGCTGAAATCAATGCTGGCAATTCGCACTTCCTATCAAGGCAGGGCAAACGGCGCTATCTGCTTGCACCAGTGCGATCGCTACCGGGAATGGACTTGCGATGAAATCGACTTGTTAGAAGCTGTGGCGGCTCAAGTAGGGATTGCGATGGCTCAAGCTAAACTGATCGATCGAGAAAAAAATCGGCTTGTGCAGCTCGACCGGCAAAATAAACTGCTGCAAGCAGAAATTCGCACCCGCATTTGCGCTGAGCAAGCTCTGCAAGAATCTGAAGCAGAATTGCGGGCTATTTTTGCCGCCATGACTGACACAGTTTTAGTGAGAAATGCAGAAGGGCGCTGCATCAAAATCGCCCCGACAGGAACGGCGAATTTGGTGAAACCTCCAAGCGAAATGATTAACAGAACTGCTCACGAAGTCTTGCCGGAACCTGTGGCAGATTTGGTATTAAATGCCATCCAACAAGTTCTGAAAACGAAGCAAAGTATCAATGTTGAATATAGCTTTACAGTCGGAGATCGCGAAGTTTGCCTAGACGCTAAAATTTCTCCGCTTTCTCCAGAATCAGTGATTATCGTAGCGCGAGATATTAGCGACCGCAAACAAACAGAATCTGCACTCCGAGAAACCCAGCACTTCATTCAGGCGATCGCCGATTCCAATCCCAACCTATTGTACGTTTACGATTTAATTGAACGGCGCAATGTCTACAGCAACCGACAAATTGCGGCGATACTAGGGTACAGCGCCCAAGAAATACAAGACATGGGTACAGCAATGATGTCAACGCTGCTCAACCCGGACGATTTGCCAAAGTATTTTCAAAGCGTCCAAAAACTGGAGCGAGCCAAAGACGGCGATGTCATTGAATGTCAATACCGGATGAGACACAAAAACGGTGAATGGCGCTGGATGCACAGTTGGGATACAGTATTTCTCAGAACAAGTGATGGTAAACCCAAACAAGTTCTCGGCACCGCTAATGACATCACAGACCGCAAATTAGCCGAAGAGAAACTGCTAGCATCGCAGCAAAGAATCTCATTTTTATTGCAGCAAACGCCGATCGCAGTTATCGAGTTAAACCTCAATTTAGAAATTATCACTTGGAATCCCGCGGCCGTTGCTATTTTTGGCTACAGCGAGCAAGAAGCGAAAGGGAGAGTCGCCTCCGATTTGATCGTACCTGAAAGCTACCACCAGCAAGTATCTGAGATTTTCAATCACGGCTGGAACGCTAAATCCAGCGGCACTTCCGAAAATCTGACCAAAGACGGCAGAATTATCATCTGCGAGTGGTACAATACTCAGCTAATTGACGATAACGGTACAGCGATCGGCATTGCTTTAATGGCTGTAGATATTACCGAACGCAAGCAAGCAGAAACCGAACTGCAAGAAAGTGCTTTACGACAAAGAGCGATCGCCCGCATCATTGAAAGAATGCGGCAGACTTTAGAGATCCGAGACATTTTTTACGCCACAACCCGAGAATTGCGCGAAACCATGAAGTGCGATCGAGTCGCAATTTACCGTTTCAATCCAGACTGGAGCGGCGAATTTGTAGCCGAATCCCTTGACCGCAAGTGGGTTTCTTTCATTCAAGCACAGGAATTCGATTCTAGCCTTACTGAATGCGTTTTAGACAACGAACTTTGCGTAGTCAAAAAATTAGATCGCACTTTACAAGAAGTCCACGATACCTATTTGCAAGAAACCAAAGGCGGAGTCTACAGCCGAGGTAGAACTTACCTTTGTGTCCCAGATATTTACAAGCAAGGCTTCGATAATTGTTACATCAAATTGCTAGAAAAATTTCAAGCTAAATCCTACGTTATTGTGCCGATTTTCTGCGGCAAAAAGCTCTGGGGATTACTAGCCTCTTATCAAAACTCAGATCCCCGCCAGTGGACCGAGGCGGAAATCAACGTTGCAGTTGATGTAGGCACTCAGCTAGGAGTTGCATTACAGCAAGCGGAATTGCTTGCCCGGACTCAAAGGCAGTCAATGGAACTGATTAAATCCAAAGAAAACGCCGAAGTTGCCAACCGTGCCAAAAGCCAATTTCTCGCTTCCATGAGCCACGAACTCCGCACGCCTCTCAACGCCATTCTCGGTTTTTCCCAAGTCATGGCTCGCAACAGTTCTATCACGGAAGAACAAAAAGAATACATTGAAATTATCAACCGCAGCGGCGAACATTTGCTGGAACTTATCAATGATGTTTTGTCAATGTCTCAAATAGAAGCAGGTCAAATTACCATCAATGAAAATCGCTTCAATCTCTACAGGCTTCTCAACAGTCTAAAAGAAATGCTGCAACTAAAAGCCCACTCAAAAGGTTTGGATCTCATATTTAAAAATATCGGCGATTTGCCGCAGTACATTCAAACAGACGAAGCTAAATTGCGACAAGTTTTAATTAACCTGCTCGGCAATGCGATTAAATTTACTCAGCACGGAACAGTTACTTTGCGCGTCAGCAGCCAAGCTGAAAATAACGCCATCGAAGAAAACAAATCCCAATTGTATTTTGAAATTGCCGACACGGGTCCCGGCATTTCTCCCTCGGAAATATCCACATTATTCAAGCCCTTCGTACAAACCGAAACTGGTCGAAAATCAATGCAGGGAACTGGTCTCGGATTACCTATCAGCCAACAGTTTGTCAGGATTATGGGAGGTGATATTGCTGTTGAAAGTCAACTAGACCAAGGCACAACTTTCAGCTTTAATATCTCGGTTAACTTAGTAACAGAAAGCGATCGCCAAGAAAAATCGGCGGTTAAACAAGTTATTGCTTTAGAAGCCGGACAACAAACTTATCGGATATTAATAGTTGAAGATGTAGCGGAAAATCGCCAACTGCTGCTTAAGCTCCTCGTACCGCTGGGGTTTGAAGTCCGCGAAGCAACTAACGGTCAAGAAGGAATTGCTTTGCAGTTAACTTGGAAGCCGCACCTGATATTAATGGATATGCTGATGCCAGTAATGGATGGGTACGAAGCGACCAGACAGATCAAGCAAACTCTAGAAGGTAGACAAACAATAATTATTGCCCTGACTGCCAGTGCTTTTGACGAGCAGCGGCAGATGATTTTGTCTGCTGGTTGTAACGATTTGATCTGTAAACCGTTTCGGGAAGAGGTACTCTTTGAAAAGATAGCGCATCACCTGAACCTGCGTTATATTTATGAGGAAGAAAACTCCTCTACTTCTTTTTCATCAGGGACGCTGCTTAAAAGTTTGACCGCTGAGGATTTGAGTGTAATGCCCATAGACTGGGTTGTCGAGTTGCACCGAGCAGCACTTTGCGTTGACGACAACCGCATCCTCGAACTCATCGATCAAATTCCCGAAACTGAGGCAAATCTCGCTAACACTTTAACAGATTTAGTCGATAATTTTCGGATAGATATCATTATCGATTTAACTCAATTATATTATGATGAATGATTATCCATTGCCAGCGACTCCTAAAGACATTTTGATCGTTGACGATATGCCGGACAATTTGCGACTTTTATCCACTATGCTGACATCTTACGGGTATCATGTCAGGAAAGCTATTAACGGACAACTGGCTCTGCAAGGGGCGCAAATATCCCCTCCCGATCTCATTTTACTAGATATAAATATGCCGAAAATGAACGGGTATGAAGTTTGTGAGCAGTTAAAGTTAAGCGAAAAAACTAAAGATATTCCGGTAATTTTTATTAGTGCGCTAAATGACGTGCTGGAAAAAGTTAAAGCTTTTCAAGTAGGAGGAATAGATTATATTACTAAGCCGTTTCAAGTAGAAGAAGTCTTGGCCCGCGTCGAAAACCAACTTTCCCTTCGTTCGCTGCAATCGAAACTGCAACAGCAAGCTAGAGAACTGCACGATCGCAATTCTAGATTGCATGAAGAAATCGCAGAACGGCAGCGGGCTGAAGAATCAATCAGGTTTTTGCTGGAAACTACGCGGGCGATCGGCGAAGCTGTAGACTTTCACTCAGCTTTAGAAGTAATTCTGCACCAAGTTGGCGAAACCATCGGATGGGATGTAGGAGAAGCTTGGATTCCCGATGCAGAAGGAACTTTTCTGCAATCTGCCCGGGGCTGGTATGCCAGCAGCGCCAGCCTGGAATCGTTCCGCAGCAAAAGCGAACAACTGACATTTCCTATGAATGTAGGGCTGCCGGGACGAGTTTGGGCATCCAAAAAACCCGAATGGGTAGAAGATGTTTCCAGGGGCTACCCGGATTTTTGCCGAAGTCAAATAGCACTAGAACTCGGATTCAAAGCGGGTTTTGGCGTACCGATTTTGATAGGCGATGAAGTATTGGCAGTGCTCGTTTTCTTTAAAGTTTCGTCTTCTCGGAAAGACGCGCAATTTATAGACATTTTTAATGCGGTCGGCACTCAATTAGGTTCTTTAATTCAGCGCAAACAAGCAGAAGAATTGCTGCGCATTACTCAAGAAAAATATCACAGCATTGTAGAAAATGCGATGGAAGGAATTTTTCAAAGTACACCTTCAGGACGCTATCTCAGCGCTAATCCAGCTTTGGCAAAATTGTACGGTTACGAGTCGCCAGAAGAACTGATGTCCGAGATTAAAAATATTGCTCAGCAACTGTACGTTGACCCGGAACGCCGCCTCGAATTCGTGGCTGCTATGGATGCTGAAAATGCCGTTTTGGGGTTTGAATCTATGGTATGCCGCAAAGACGGGAGCTGGATTTGGGTGTCAGAAAATGTCCGGGCTGTTCGGGATTCAAAAGGTGAGCTTATCTACTATGAGGGTACTGTTTCTGACATTACAGAGCGGAAATTAGCGCAAGAAGAGCTGAAAATTCAACAGGAACAAAGCGAGAAGTTGCTGTTAAATATTTTACCCAAACCAATAGCAGAACGCTTGAAGGCGGAGCAAACTACAATTGCTGACAGTTTTGCCGAAGTAAGTGTTTTATTTGCGGATATTGTGGGCTTTACTGAGCTGTCGGCGAGAATGTCTCCCACGGAGTTGGTAAAGCGCTTGAACGTAATTTTTTCTCATTTCGACCAGTTAGCTGAAAAGTACGGTGTGGAGAAAATTAAAACTATTGGCGATGCTTACATGGTAGTCGGAGGATTGCCTACGCCGAGACATGACCACGCCGAGGCGATCGCCCAAATGGCCCTGGGAATGCAGGCACAAATAGCAAAGTTGTCCGCCGAGACAGGGGAAAAACTGGCAATTCGCGTCGGCATCAATTCCGGGCCAGTTGTTGCGGGAGTAATTGGTGTGAGCAAGTTCACCTATGATTTGTGGGGAGATACGGTGAATGTAGCAGCGAGGATGGAAGCTACGGGTTTTGCAGGCAGCATTCAAGTTACTGATGTTACTTATAAGCTTTTGAAAAATAAGTATCTGTTTGAGAGGCGAGGCGTGATTCCCGTAAAAGGTAAGGGGGATATGATGACTTATTGGTTGCTACAAAACAAGTAAAAATGGGAAATTGGGATTTTGAAGGAAGAAGGAAGAAGGAAGAAGGAAGAAGGAAGAAGGAAGAAGGAAGAAGGAAGAAGGAAGAAGGGGGAAGAAAGAAGTATGTTTATTTATTTAATCTGATATCTTCCATCCTTCTCAAGAGTTGAATATTCTTGTGGGGCGTTGCTCCGACGCTGCCGAGAGAGGGATTGTGCTGGTATGATGAAAGAAGTTAACGAAAATTTACATTAAGAGTCGTGACAGCACAACAGCTAGTATCTTCAACGAGTTTTGAAAAGCTAATTTGGACTTGGAAAGGTCACAAAATCCAATATACCGTCCAAGGAACCGGCCGCCCTCTGATCTTGATTCACGGATTTGGGGCTTCGATCGGACATTGGCGGCAAAATATTCCCGTACTCGCGGCGGGCGGCTATCGCGTATTTGCTCTGGACTTGCTGGGATTCGGTGCTTCCGCGAAACCAGCCCTAGATTACACTCTGGAATTGTGGGAAGAATTGCTGACAGATTTCTCGGCGGATCTGGTACAGGAACCGGCTGTATTTGTCGGGAATTCGATCGGCGCTTTGCTGAGTTTGATGGTAGTCGCCAACCATCCAGAAATATCAGCAGGCGGAGTCTTAATCAACTGTGCCGGCGGGCTCAACCACCGGCCGGACGAACTGAATTTCCCGCTGCGAGTAGTGATGGGGACTTTTACTAAATTAGTTCGATCGCCCCTGATCGGCCCGTTTGTTTTCAACAACATCCGCCAAAAACACCGCATCCGCAACACGCTGCGCCAAGTCTACAGAAACCCCGAAGCCATCACCGACGAACTCGTAGAACTCCTCCATGCCCCCTCCTGCGAGCCGGGAGCTCAACAGGTGTTTGCCTCGATTCTCACGGCCCCAGCAGGCCCTCAACCGTCAGAATTGCTGCCCAAAGTCGATCGTCCGTTATTGGTACTTTGGGGCGCAGACGACCCCTGGACGCCGATCGCCGGCAGCCAGATTTATCAACAATTGGCCGCCAACGGTAAACCAGTGAAATTTGTTTCAATTCCCAACACGGGCCACTGTCCCCACGACGAGCGGCCCAGTGAAGTCAACACTCTGATTTTGGACTGGCTGCTGGAAGTCAAGTAAAATTTTTCTGATCGAGGCAAGCCTTGGGCGATCGAGTCAAACCCTTGCAGTGCAAAAGTTTTGCCTCACTCCACCGCACCGGCACCCCGGCAGCAGCCGACTCAAAAAACTATTTTTGTAAAAAGTATTGACACCATTTACTGAGTCGGCTATAGTGATGGACGTGTGAGGAGCGAACCAGAAGAAGCACCGAGACGAAACACGGCCAGTCGTCGGTGCTTTTTCTGTTGAAAAGCATTTTTAAGAGTTTTAAATTATCTATAATTCACATCCCCCATATCTGTAAGCCCGCCCCGCCTTCTTCATTTCTTCCTTCGCGTTCTTCGCGTCTTCGCGGTTCGTTAAATTAATCTTCAGATGCTGCAAAAAAAGTAATTGGCTGGACTTGAACTCAAAAAATCCGAAAGTGTAGATTTTTTTTTCTAATCAAAACTTGATTGCATAGAATTCAAAACTAGACAGTTATATAATAACTTAAATATTGTCCCTGAGTTGGGGCGGGTCGATCTAGATTTTTTCCAGATGTTGGCAAACCCGCCCCTGCGGTATTTGTGCTAGAAAGATCAACGATCGCCCAAAACAAATTGTTCGATCGCAGCCGCCACCCCGTCTTCCTCCACATCCGGTGCCACCCAATCAGCAGCAGCCTTCACCCCATCAGGAGCATTGCCCATCGCCACGCCCACACCCGCGTAGGCAATCATTTCTACATCGTTAAAATTGTCGCCAATTGCCATCACATTCGCCGCCTGCAAACCCAAAAGTTCCTCCGCTAAATACTGCACGGCATCTCCCTTATTCGCCGAAGGATGCGTAGCTTCAAAAAAAGTAGCAACGGATCGAGTCAAATAAAGCTCAGCAGGCGTGTAGCGCAGCCGCATACTGCTGAGCAACCCGTCGAGTACCCCCGGATTCTCGCACAAAGCCAAAACTTTCGTCGGTTCCCCCGGAATATCTCGCCGCAAATCTTTAATCACAATTGGTTCAATGCCAGATCTTTGGGCATAAATTCGGGTAGCCTCGGTAATTTCCGGCACGTAAAGTTGGTCGTCAATGTAGAAATGGATCGAAAGGAGCGGTCGCAAATCCGGTTCTTCAAAATAATCTAACAGTTGCAGAGCAGTTTGTTTCGACAGCGGCAAGTGCCGCAGCCGCTTTTGAGTAGCTTGATCTTGAATCCACGCGCCCTGGTAGCAAATCAGCGGCAATGTTGAGCCAATGTCGCGATGAAAACGCAAAGCCGATCGGTACATCCTGCCCGTAGCGATGGCCACTTTCACTCCCCGCGACTCGGCAGCCAGAATTGCCTGCTTGACGGATTTTCCGATGTCATTTGACAAACCTGCGATCGTGCCGTCGATATCCAGTACCAGTAGTTTAATCTCTGCGGTGCCAAAAGCGCGATCGGTCGCAGTCGCTGGATTTGAAGCAGTTATATTCTGCATGATTGTTTTTAGATTTTAGCTGTTGATTTGCACGCACCAGTTTATTTTGGCACTGCCGGGATAGCAAAGTGCAACTTCTGATTTTTTGAAGACTAAGATATATATAAGTAAGTAAGCGCCCAAAAAAGTATCTAGGAGAAGCATTTAGGGAGGGGTTTAGCTAAGCTATATAAATAGCAGCCAGTTTACTGTCGTAAAAACCGCCCTCGACCTGCGATATGTATTTTCACTTACTTAATAATAATTAGTTAAAAAAAATCACTCTAGGCAAGATCTAAACCCTTATGTCATCAATCATTCCCAATCTAAAATCTAAAATCTAAAATTTAAAATCGTATAACTCTACCTTTCAAACCACATCCAAACAGCATGATTACCATTCCGGGATACCGCATTGACGGAAAAGTTTATACAAACTCTCACACAGCTATTTATCGAGGGATACAGCTTGAGGAACAAAAACCCGTTATCCTCAAAACTCTCACGCCACCATACCCTACCCCTGCGCAAATAGCCCAACTCCTGCACGAATCCGAAATCATTAAAAAATTAAATTTCCCAGGAATAGTCAAGCTTTACAAAATAGAAAAATATAATCACTTTCCTGTTTTAGTTTTAGAAGATTTTGGCGGCATTTCGCTAAAAGACTTTCTCAGCAACAACCAGCTAAAGTTACAACAATTTCTGCAGATTGGCATAAAACTAGCAGAAACTATCGGGCTACTCCACGAACACCACATCATCCACAAAGATATTAAACCCAGCAATATTATTGTCAATATCGAGACCGGAGATGTCAAGATTGCTGATTTTGCGATCGCCTCGCTGCTACCAGGCGAAAATCAAGCCCTCAGCCATCCCAATTTACTCGAAGGAACCCTCGCCTATATGTCTCCCGAACAAACGGGACGCATGAATCGGGCGATCGACTACCGCACCGATTTTTATTCTTTAGGCGTCACTTTTTATGAAATGCTCTGTGGCGAATTGCCTTTTAATGCGATCGATCCAATGGAGTTAGTACACTGCCATATTGCGAAAAACCCCGTTTCTCCTTGTAAGAATAAAAAGCATAAAATAGAAGGTAGAATCAATCAAGCAGAAACCGAGGAGATTCCTCAAGTCGTTTCCGATCTCGTGATGAAACTACTAGCAAAAACCGCAGAAGATAGGTATCAAAGTGCTTTCGGACTGGGGTGCGACTTAGAGAAGTGTCTCGAACAACTCCAAACAACGGGCGAAATTTCTCACATCACCCTCGGCAAGCAAGATCGATCGAGTCACCTGCAAATTTCCCAAAAGCTTTACGGGCGAGAAGCCGAAGTTAATCTACTGCTAAGTGCCTTCGAGCGCATGAGGCGAGGAAATACAGAAATCGTGCTGATTTCCGGTTGTGCCGGTCTGGGAAAATCGTGGTTAGCCTATGAACTATCTAAGCCGATAGTGCGGGAAAATGGATATTTTATTGACAGCAAATTTGAGCAATTTAAGCGCGATATTCCCTACGGTTTTTTGTTCCAAGCTTTTCAAGACTTGTTGCGGCAAATCCTCACAGAAACTCCCGCTCAAGTCCAAGTTTGGAGACAAAAAATATTAAATGCTCTCGGCGGCAACTGCCAAGTAATTATTGAAGTTATTCCCGAAGTAGAACTGATTGTCGGGCCGCAACCCTCAGTGCCAGATTTAGGAGCAAATGAATCTCAAAACCGCTTTAATTTAGTATTTCAAAAATTTATCCGCGTCTTTACTCAAAAAAAACACCCTCTGGTAATATTCCTCGACAATTTGCAGTGGGTCGATTCAGCATCACTCAAGTTAATACAACTGCTAGCAACTGACCGTGAAAGTCAATACTTATTAATAATTGGAGCCTATCGAGAACAGGAAGTAGATGTAAATCATCCCGTGATGCTGACGACCGAAGCAATTAGCAAAGCAGGCGTGACTGTGAGTGCGATCGCCCTTTCGCCATTTGATATTAACAGCGTCAATCAATTCGTTGCAGACACTCTGAACTGCGCACCAGAAAAATCGCTAACTTTAGCAGAATTGCTATTTAAACAAACCGCAGGAAATCCATTCTTTTTGAAGCAATTCCTGAAGTCTCTTTACTCAAAAAAATTGATCCAGTTTAAATTTGAACAGTCGGAAAAACTTTTAGAGCGAGCCGAACATAACATTTCTGACTGTACCCAAATAAGCCCAGATCGAGTAGTAAAAAAATGCCAACTTAAAGGCGAGTGGCAGTGGGATATCGAACAAATACAAGAAATGGGAATAACTGACAATGTTGTAGAATTAATGATAGATAATATTCAAAAACTTTCAGATAATACCCAGAAATTGCTCAAAATAGCCGCTTGTATCGGCAACAAATTTGATTTAGGAATCCTCTCGACTATCTGCGAAAAACCTCTCGCTTCCGCAGCAACAGACCTCTGGGAAGCACTTCAGTCCGGTCTGATTTTGCCCGTGAATAACGCCTACAAAATTCCGATAGCGCTAGCAGCAAGCACAGAATTAACAAACCAAATATCTAGAGAGTTTACAGATGAATTGTCCCTACCTGATGCTGCTGGCGCGAGTTACAAATTTTTGCACGAGCGAGTGCAGCAAGCAGCTTATGCTTTAATCTCCGATTATCATCAACAAGAAACCCATCTCAAAATAGGCAGATTTTTGCTGCAAAATGCGCATCCACAGCAATTAGAAAAGCATATTTTTGAGACGGTCAATCAGCTAAATGCAGCCCAAACAATTATCAGCGATGAATTAGAAAAATTTCAATTATGCCAATTAAATTTAATTGCAGGCCGCCAAGCAAAAGCAAGTGCAGCTTACGAACTCGCCGTCAAATATTTAACCGCAGGTATTGAGCTGCTTCCCCCGGAAAGTTGGCAAACTGACTACGACTTGACTCTTGCGCTCTATGAGTCAGCGGCAGAAGCAGCTTACCTAAATACGGAGTTTGAACAAATGGAAAAATGGGCAGAAATTGTCCTGCAACAAGCAAAAAATGAACTAGACAAAATCAAAGTTTTTGAAGTTAGAATCACAGCTTGTGCGATGCAAACCAAACTCCAAGAATCGGTAAAAATTGGTCGGGAAGCACTAAAAATGTTAGGAATAAACTTTCCAGAATCGCCGAGTCCTCTCCACATTCAGCAAGTATTAACCCAAACCGCAGCTTATTTTACCGAAAAAAAGATAGAAGATTTAATTAACTTGCCTGTGATGACTGAGCTGCGAAAACTAGCAACAATGCGCCTGCTTTCCAGTATGTTTTCAGCTACGTTTATAGTTGAGCCAGTGCTGCTGCCGCTGATTGTCTGCGAGCAAGTTAATTTATCTATTAACTACGGAAATTCTGCTTTCTCCGCCTTCGGTTATGCTAATTACGGAGCTATTTTAAAAGGAATATTTAGAGATATTGAATCAGGCGATCGCTTCGGTCAGTTAGCTTTAAAGTTGATCGACAAATTAAATGCTGTAGAGTTTAAAAGCAAGACGCTTAATTTAGTAGCATTCATTTTGATGCACGGCAAGCATCATGTTAAAGACACTTTGCCGCTGTTAGAGGAAGCCTATCAAAGCGCGCTCGAAAACGGTGATTTAGAAGGTGTCGGATATTCGGCAGTAAATATTTGTCAGTCTTTGTATTTCCTCGGTCAAGAATTGCCGCAAGTAGAACAAAAAATGGCGACTTACAACCATTTGCTGTGTCAACTAAAGCAAGAGACGGTATTGACTTGGAATCAAATCTATCGGCAAACTGTTTTGCAATTGATGGGAAACTTAGCAACTTCTGAAGTTTTATTAGGTGAAGCTTACAACGAAGAAAGATTGTTGCCACTGCTGTTGACAGCTAACGATCGGGTTGGACTCCAGCACTTTTATTTACAGAAATTAATCTTAGCGTATTTATTTGGAGATGTCGATCGAGCGCTAGAATATGCAGCGCAAGCCGAAGTTTATTTAGACGGAGTTGCAGGCTTTATTAATGTTCCTGAATACCATTTTTACGATGCTCTCGTGCGACTAGCAGCATATTCATCTGCCACAAAAGAAGAACAAGAAGATCATCTTTTTTACGCAACAGGTAACAGAAAAAAATTGCAAAAAAAAGCGCTTTCTGCCCCTATGAACCTTCAGCACAAGTGCGACTTAATCACCGCCGAAAAAGCGCGAGTCTTGGGCAATATTGTGAGAGCAATGGAATATTACGACTCCGCAATTCAAGGCGCCCAAGAAAACGGATACATACAGGTACAAGCACTTGCAGCAGAATTGGCCGGAGCATTTTATCTATCCATAGGGCGATCAAAAATTGCTAAGACTTACTTGATAGAGGCACGTTATTGCTATCAGCGCTGGGGAGCCAAAGCCAAGGTAGCGCATTTAGAATCAAAATACTCGCAGTTGCTAACTTCAGCCTTGATTTCAACTAATATCGAAACTCACAAATCTATCAGCAGCGCTTCCACTACCAGCAGCAGTGCAGGCGCGCTAGATTTGACAACAGCAGTCAAAGCATCGCAAGCCTTAGCTGGCGAAATAGTTCTAGACAAACTGCTGGCAAAAATGATGAAAATTGTTATTGAAAATGCCGGGGCGCAAAGAGGCTTTTTAATACTAGAAAAATCCGGTCAATTGGTGATTGAAGCATCAGGATCTGTAGATGTCGATCGCGTTGCTGTCATGCAATCAATTCCAATAGATTTTGTAGCAGAGGAGCGAGAAGTAACTTTGCTGGCAGTTGCAGTTGTCAACTATGTGGCTCGTACCCAGGAAAGCGTAGTTTTAAACGATGCCGCCCGCGAAGGACAATTTACTCGCACACCCTATATAATTGCCGTTCAACCTAAATCAATTCTTTGCACTCCTTTAATCAATCAAGGTCAACTCAGCGGCATTCTATATTTAGAAAACAATCTGACTACAGGCGCTTTTACGCCAGACAGATTAGAAATATTAAAACTGCTGTCTTCTCAAATTTCTATCTCGATCGAAAACGCTCAACTTTACGCCAACTTGCACCAATTCAATCAGAATCTCGAAAATTTAGTACAACAGCGTACCTCCGAGCTATCCCAAACTTTAGAAGACCTAAAATCGGCTCAAAATAAGCTGGTAGAATCGGAAAAAATGGCCGCTCTCGGAGGGTTGGTTGCAGGTGTTGCCCACGAAATCAATACTCCAATCGGTATCGGCATCACCGCCGCTTCTCTGCTCGCTGAAAAAGCCACAAAATTTTTTGAGCTTTACACCAACGGCCAAATTAAACGCTCTGAGTTAGAAAAGTTTCTGGATACCGCCATGCAAAGCAGTAATATGATCTTATCGAACCTCACGCGGGCGGCAGACTTGATTCACAGTTTTAAAGAAGTCGCAGTAGATCAGTCGAGCGAACTCAAACGCACGTTTAACTTAAAAAACTATCTAGAGGAAATTTTGACATCCTTAAGTGCCAAACTCAAAAGAACTAAACACAAAATAGAGATTAAGTGCGATGAAAATATTTTACTGAACAGTTACCCTGGCGTGCTGTGTCAAATAGTGACAAATCTGGTGTTGAATTCCCTAATTCACGCTTACGATAGAGAAGACGAAGGAATTCTGACCTTTGATTTCAAACTAGAGGGCGATCGGCTAATATTTGAATATGCCGATAACGGCAAAGGAATTGCCCCAGAAAATCTCAGTAAAATTTTTGAACCGTTTTTTACCACCAAAAGAGGTCAGGGCGGTACCGGATTGGGACTGCACATTATTTATAACCTTGTTACTCAAAAACTCAACGGCACAATTCGCTGCGAAAGTCAAGTAAAAAGAGGCACAAAATTTATGATTGAATTTCCCGCTAAAATGAGCAGTTAGTTATTAGGCCGCCAACATGAATATAAGTTTTATTTAGGAGAACGATAAATGTCAGAAGCTAGTAAAAACCTGTTGGCTGCGGGCGATGACGAATTAATCGCGGCGGGCGACGATGAATTAATATTTGCCGAGGAAGACGAGGCGGAACAAAAACCGCTAGAAGAAAGCTGGAAAATATTAATTGTCGATGATGAAATAGAAATTCATAATATTACTAAACTAGCCTTGAACGATTTTAAGTTTGAAGGTAAAAGTATAACATTTATCAGCGCTTACTCAGGAAAAGAAGCTAAAGAAATAATCCAAAATAACTACGACATAGCATTGATTTTACTCGATGTAGTTATGGAAACAGAAGAAGCAGGCTTGGAAGTAGTTAAATACATCCGCGATATTTTAAATAATCAAGTAGTGCGAATTATTTTACGCACTGGACAGCCCGGACAAATACCAGAAGATGTAGTAATTGTCAGCTACGATATCAATGATTACAAAACCAAAACAGAACTTACTAACAAAAAATTATTTACCACAGTAGTCACCGCACTGAGAGCATTTAGATCGCTCAATCAAATCGAGTCCAGCAAAAGCGAACTCGAAAAAATAGCCACCGCATCAGCCCGTTTTGTACCGCGTGAATTTTTGAAGTTTCTCAAAAGAGAAAGCATCGTTGATGCCAGACTAGGAGACTCTGTACAAGCAGAAATGACGATTATGTTTGCCGATATTCGCTCATTTACAAGTTTGTCCGAAAGTATGTCTCCCCGAGAAAACTTTGAATTTCTTAACTCTTACTTAAGCCGAGTTGGCCCAGTTATCCGCGAGTACAACGGTTTTATAGATAAATACATTGGTGACGGGATTATGGCTTTGTTTCCTAACAGGGCTGAAGATGCTGTGCAAGCAGCAATTGAGATGCAGCAGCAAGTGAAAATTTATAACAGACACAGGCAAAACAGTGGCTATCAACCTATTTCGATAGGGATTGGCTTGCATACGGGGACTTTAATGTTAGGTACGATTGGCGAAGCGGAACGAATGGAAAGTACGGTAATTTCTGATGCCGTTAATTTAGCTTCCCGCGTGGAAGGATTGACAAAGCTTTATGGAGTTGCTATTGTAGCTAGCGTCCAAACCCTTTGCCGGATAGACGATCCTCAACATTACAAGTGCCGGTTTCTCGATCGCGTTCAAGTCAAAGGAAAACAAACACCTGTTGCTGTATTTGAAATTTACGATGGCGACTCGGCGACAATGATCGAACTAAAAGCACAAACTCAAACTTATTTTGAACAGGGAATTTTTTTTCACTACCAGCAGCAATTTGCGCAAGCAAGGCAAATGTTTCTGCGCGTTTTGCAAGTCAACAAGTATGATAAGGCAGCAGCTTTTTATGCAGAACGCTGCGATATGTTGATGAAGAATGCGGTCATTATGACTCTGGAAGGAATTGAAATTTAATTAAGGGGTAATGGGTTCTGGGTAATTGATAATTGGTAATTAGTAGTTTTTCTTTCTTCCCTCGAACCTCTTCCTTCTCCCCCATGCGCTTAAAATCCCTTGATGTTTTTCGCGGAATTGCGATCGCCTCCATGATTTTAGTCAACAACCCCGGCAGTTGGAAACACATTTACTGGCCGCTAGAACACGCAGAATGGCACGGCTGCACTCCCACAGACTTAGTATTTCCGTTTTTCCTGTTCATCGTTGGCTGCGCGATGTCCTTTTCCCTGTCAAAATATAGCCAAACTACTACAAAAATAAACACAAATATTTACTGGCGAATTGCACGGCGCGCCGCTATTCTGTTTGTATTAGGATTGCTGCTAAACACATCTTCGATCGCCCTTGACGTACTTCTCAACAGCGCCCCAGTGGAAAACTTCGGTAAAATCCGCATCATGGGAGTATTGCAGCGCATCGGCTTAGCTTATTTCATCAGTGCGATCGCCATTCTCAACCTTTCCCCCCGCAATCAAAAACTGCTCGCGATCTCCGTGCTTTTGGGCTATTGGGGTGCATTAACCGTATTTGCTGTAGGGGGGTACACTGCCGGCGAACTCACGCCAGAAGGAAATTTAGGGGGATATGTCGATCGGCTAATTCTCGGTAGCCAACACCTGTACAAAGGCGGCCCCTTCGACCCCGAAGGATTGTTGAGTACCTTACCCGCAGTTGTCACAGTCCTCACAGGCTACTTTACAGGAGAGTGGTTGCGCGTGCAGCCAATCAAAACCCGCACCAGTGTAAACTTAGCAATCTCCGGCCTCTGTTGCGTGGTAATAGGCCACTTGTGGGGATTTTTATTTCCGATAAACAAACAACTTTGGACAAGTTCTTATGTAGTTTTTACTGCTGGTTGGGCTTTGCTATTGCTAGCAGCTTGCTACGAAACAATTTAAGTGCGGGATTGGAAATGGGGTAGGCCGTTTGAAATCATGGGATTGAATGCAATTTTCCTGTTTGTTGCTTCCGGTATTGTCGCCAGAATCCTGTTAAAAACTCATATCGGTACTGGTGAAAATGCTCCAACAACTTACACTTGGATTTATGAAAACTGGTTTGTGCCGTAGGCGGGGCCGCTGAATGGTTCCCTAGCATTTGCCGTGACTGCGGTATTATTTTGGTGGTTAATTTTGTATGAAATGTACCGCCGTGGTTGGGCGATAAAAATTTAAGTAGTTTCGTCTGTAGTGGATATACCTCTTCTCATGATATGAGAAAAGGGCGAGCTTCCGATCGAGACGCCTGTTTAGGTTACAATTGAAGGCAGGAGGATTTTTTATGCCGATTACTGCTCAAGAAATCTATCTTCAAGTTGTCCACACTTTGTCACCAACGGAACGGTTACGCTTGGCAACTCTGATCCTCAACGAGTTATCGCAGCATAATGTCGCTGTCGTCGAACAAAGTGATACGTGGACTGAGGAAGATTGTTTCGATGTAACAACCTTTTCTTTGCAATACGCAGCTACACTTTTCCCGGAGAGTCAGGAGATGGATTAGTGAAATTCAATCCTGGTGATGTAGTAACAGCAGATTTTCCTGGTGTCACAGGTGTTAAACGTCGCCCTGTTGTGGTTTTGTCCTCGACTACTTATCATAGAAACCGCCCTGATTTCATAGTTGGGTTAATCACTACCCAGACAACAAATCTTGGCTCTACTGACTATACTCTGCAAGATTGGGCATCCGCAGGTTTGAGAATTGTATCTGTTTTCCGCAGTTTCATTCTTACTTTACCGCCTTCTGCCAACCTGATTTTGATAGGGCATTTATCCGAACGCGATTGGAGTGCTGTTCGGGCCTGTGTAAAATTAGCTTTAGTAGAATTGGACGATCGCCCACCGTCATCAAATTCATGACTCCCGAAGGTTTTTATATGACCTCCACACACAAGATTGTTATAGCAACCCCGGTATTTTAGGGGGAAATCCTGTCTTTATGGGTACTCGCGTCCCGATGAAGACTGTGCTTGATTGTATCGAAGCTGGTGATTGGCTAAATGAGTTTCTAGACCATTTTCCTAGTGTCAGCCGCGATCGAGCGATTTCAGTTCTCGCAATGATACGATCGCCACATAACAACATTTAACGTTTATTGATGTCCGCTTCCTCAACATCGATCGCCCTTTGATCGGAAATCCGATCCCACACGCGCCACAACTTCCACAAATTACCGCCCCAACCCCGCCCAGGTCAAGGATTTCGCCTATTTCTCCCTCGCACGCCACCGATCGCTAACTATAACTGAGCCCTAATCGCTAAAATTAAAAAAAGATACGTAATAGGCAGGCCCGGTCAATGATCCCAACAGTTATAGAACAATCCGGTCGCGGCGAACGCGCCTTTGACATTTACTCGCGACTCCTGCGCGATCGCATCGTCTTCTTGGGTCAACAGGTTGACTCTGACTTGGCTAACCTGATCGTTGCCCAATTGCTATTTTTAGACGCCGAAGACCCCGAGAAAGATATTTACCTGTATCTCAACTCCCCTGGGGGTTCGGTGACAGCAGGTATGGGCATTTTTGACACCATGAACCACATCCGCCCCGATGTTTGCACCATTTGTCTCGGTTTGGCAGCCAGCATGGGCGCTTTTCTGTTGAGTGCCGGCGCTAAAGGCAAGCGGATGAGTTTGCCTCACTCCCGGATTATGATCCACCAACCTCTAGGCGGAGCTCAAGGACAAGCAACCGATATTGAAATTCAGGCCAAAGAGATTTTGTACCACAAACGCCGCCTGAACGAACATCTTGCCAACCATACCGGTCAGCCGCTTTCCCGCATTGAAGAAGATACCGAACGGGATTTCTTCATGTCTGCTGAAGAAGCAAAGGACTACGGATTAGTCGATCAAGTGATCGATCGCCGTCCTTCCGCCAGCCGCCCGATCGCCGCTGTCGTCTAAATGAAAAGTTAAAAATCAAAAATGAAGAATATTTCCTCATTTTTGATTTTTAATTTTTAACAGTCATATAGCAGTTTTCAGTGGAGTGAATTACAGATGCTGGGGCGCAGGACACGGGACACTGTGCCGTGTTCCTACTGTATTTCATACAATAGAAAACTGCTATATGTAGCTTTTTCTAAAAAAACATCACACCTAGAAACCCTACATAATTACTAGGGCAAAGATTCGAGATATTGCAGGAAGTCGAACAATTCTTCTCGATTTAAGAAGTGCCGCGCTTCTTTGCCATAACCTTGTTTGAGATAATCTTTTCCTTGGTTGGGAGTCCAGCCCAACCGCTTGATTTCCTCAGTGGTTCTGCTGTAGATTTCCAGATATTCTAGAAAATCTACTAACTGTTCGCTAGAAAGCTCTCTCTGCGACGACTTGCCGTAATTTTGTTCGAGACAGTCGCTTTCCTGTTTTTTCTTCCATTGCAGGCGTTTGAGGATGGCGTCTATTTGGGCGATCGTATCAGAATTGTCCTCGATCGCATCGCTCGGGATTCCCACCGCGATCGGTTGCAATTCCCTGACTTCGGCCGCACCCTGTAGCAGTTCACTTGGGCTAGCAGTCGGCACATCCAGTTCCGCGATCGGTTCGCCGTAGCTGGAAGAAAGCCAAGCGTCCGAGTCTAACTGCTTCGGTACAAATCCAGTAGCCTCCACGCGATCGACCGTTGGTGGCAGCGGTTCCGGTACAGGTGCGATCGGCTCTTCATTTAATTTCGCTTCTGTATTGACAAAATTGCTTTCATGTGGTGGCGAAACTTTGTCGGCAACAGGCATTTCTAGAACAGGAAGAGGAGCAAGAGCAGGCGGAACAGGAACCGGAACCGCAGCAGGAGGGGGAACGGGAACAGCAGCAACCGGAACACTTGTCGGCGGAACAGGAACCGGAACAGCAGCAACCGGAGCAACCGGAGCAACCGGAACACTTGTCGGCGGAACAGGAACGGGAACAGCAGCAACCGGAGCAACCGGAGCAACCGGAGCCGGAGAAACACTTGCGATCGCACTCGCGGGATCGGCAAATCCGAGGACAGCGAACGATCGCAACCGGGCGCGGTCTTCAGCATCCTCAACAGACTCAGCAGCCGACATAGCCGTAGCAAGAGTTTTGCCGTCAACCTGAACCAGACAGCGAACAACAAACTTACCGTGATGAACAGTCAGCAACTCACAGATTAACTGTCCAGCGGGATAAAGGGCGCGAAATTCAGCAAACATAATTTTT
Organism: Microcoleus sp. Pol7_A1; assembly: GCF_036701085.1. Classification (NCBI taxonomy): domain Bacteria; kingdom Bacillati; phylum Cyanobacteriota; class Cyanophyceae; order Oscillatoriales; family Microcoleaceae; genus Microcoleus; species Microcoleus sp. Pol7_A1. The sequence continues at coordinate 50,879 of NZ_JAUBQD010000036.1, read as the reverse complement.
TGACCCCGAAACCAGGAGGGGCTTATGACTTAAGTGTAGTACAGCCCAAAGAAAACAATTTTCTGAAAGCACATATTCAACATACAATAAATTAAAGGTGAGTCATCCGCGCAACCTTTCACGCCACTAAACCCCATCCCACATCCAGCGGTTTAAGCTAACAAGCATCGGGCGTCATTTCTATCTATAGGAGATGACACAGCAACTAAGCAAAAGTAGTAAAAGTCTCCGGTTTTGTGTACCTTGCACTTTCTACAGCACAGATTGCTCCCGACCCGCTCGTTGCACCTCCGTCCGCAAGGGCAGATCGCGTGCAAAAAACAGGGGCATCGCAGCAGCGAGCTACTAGCAATTTTGCCTTGAGCCGGTAAATTCTTTGCTAAAGCAAGAAGCAAGAGGCACTTCAAAAGGCAGAAGGAACAAGGCAGAAGGAACAAGGCAGAAGGAAGAAATGCAAATTTTCTCCCTCTCCATCTCTCCATCGGCTCATCCTCGACTCAAGCCGTCGCTTTCAGTATCGAGCCATCTTTTAAGAACCGACAGGGGCTTTCTAATTCGCGAAGTGCTCGGCGCTGCTGACCTAAAAGCAAACAAACCAACGCTAAAAAATTGTATTGGGGAATAGCGTGCGGGACAGTTTTCTGCACCGTCAGCCGTCAGTTCAAGACAGACAGCAGACAATTAGCACGAAGCCCGTGTCGGGAGAGAAGCTCAAAAAATCCTCGCGCTCAAACAAGGTGGCTGTGCTCGCGTCTCCACCTATTAACCCGCGCATTTGTTGGGAAGCAGGCACTGCGAGGGCCCTAGGGAGTGCGGCTGATTTCGCCAAAATTAGACTAATTGCTGGAAACAAGAGGATCGATCGCTACATGGAATTTTCTATCGCTGCACTGCTGGCAAATTTTACAGAAGACAAATTAGTGGCCCCTAAAGCATTGGAGAAAAAACTCGACTGCAACGACGCCACCAGTCAACTCAAACTTCAAATCGCATTAGAAGCTCTAGAGAAAATTGGCATATTAGTCAAAGACAAAGGTCGCTATCGCCGAGTAGCTGAAGAAGACGTAGTAGAAGCAAAACTGCGCTGTTCGAGCAAAGGATTTTGCTTTGCAATTCAAGACGCTGAAGGCTCAGAAGACGTTTACGTGCGGGAAAGTCACCTCTCGACAGCTTGGAATGGCGATCGAGTCTTAGTCAAAATAATCAAAGAAGGTAGCCGCCGCCGATCGCCCGAAGGCGAAGTCATGCTCATCCTCGAACGCGCCAACCCCTCGGTACTGGCGCGAGTCAAGCAAACCGCCACCCCCACCGGCCGCGTCAGCTACAGAGCAATCCCACTGGACGATCGCCTGTTGTTTGAACTAGACTTGCTCGCAAATGGCACAAATCTCCAAGAGGCGATCGACCACCTAGTACACGTCGAAGTCAAACGCTACCCCCTCGGCACCCATCGGCCAGTCGGCAAAGTAGTACAGGTACTCGGTTCCGACGCCGAAGCCGCTGACGACCTCGACATCGTATGCTGCAAACACGACTTGCCGCGATCGTTCCCCGCCGCCGTCATCAAAGCAGCCGAAAACTTGCCCAGCAAAGTCAAAAAAACCGACATCAAAAAACGGCTAGACTTGCGTAACATCCTGACAGTTACCTTCAGCAAAAACGAACCGGGAACAACCAACAGCGAATTTAACGATGCCCCTCAAGCTGAGCAGGAAAATCTCTCCGAAGGAGCAGCCGAAAACGAGTTTGACCCGACATCATTCCTCTCCGATCCGCCAGTGGAACGCGCTTTGTCGATCGAAACCCTGAAGCCCGGCCGCTGGCAAATAGGAATCCACATCAGCGACGCCGCCGAGTACGTGCAGCCAGAAACCCCGATCGACCGCGAAGCCCGCAAGCGAGGCACCGCCGCCCATCTGGGAGACAAAATCATCGCCGTACTGCCAGAAATCCTCAACGAGCGCTGCTCTCTGCTGCCCGATACCGAACGGCTGGCCTTCAGCATACTGCTGACCCTAGACGAATCAGGAGAACTCCTAGAATACGAAATTCAAACCAGCGTCATTCAAATTGACTACCACCTCACCTACCAGCAAGCTCAAGCAATTCTCGAACCAGGCGATGCCGAAGAGCACCCTTTATCATCCGCCCTCCGTCCTTTCCTCGATCAAATGGGGGCCGCCTCACAGGCCGCCAGACAGGCAAGGCTCAAGCGGGGAGCTTTTGAACTAAACTTGCCCGACGCTAACTCTCACTTCGACGACGAAGGCGAATTGGGAGCTTTTGCAACGGCTCCCCCCGCCCAGTCGGCTGTCTCCGAGTTGGTGGTACTCGCCAACCAAGCTGTCGCCACCCACCTGCAAGCCTTGGGAGTCCCAGCAATCTACCGCGTCCAGCCGATGCCAGACCCGGCAGACATTCAAGAGTTCATCAAACTCTCGAACAACCTCGGAGGCGAACTGTATCTCGAAACCGAAGAAGAAGTTCTGCCCTTTGACTTTCAGCGATTTACCCAGCAGTTTGCCGGCTTGAAGTCCGAAAGAGTTCTCACCTACCTGCTAGAAGACACGATGAAGCCCGCTGTTTACAGCACAACTCCCAAGCCGCACTTCGGTTTGGGGCTGTCAGAGGGTTACACCCGCTGCACTTCGCCGCTTTCTCGCTACGCCGATTTGCTGGTGCTGCGGGTGTTGCAAGCGGTGTTCGAGCAAGGCCGCAGCAGCCGCACAACACGGGCTAAGGAAAAAGTTGACTTGCACCATTCCTCCTGTCACGGTCAAATTACTTGGAATGTTCTCCCTCCAGACTTGCACCACGAATTTGAGACAGAGTTTGCATCGGCCGTGGTACACCTGACGGAACGCGAAAGGGTGGCTGAGGATGCCGAAAGCGATTTGCAGGGATTGAAGAAAACCGGATTGATGAAAGAACGCACCGGTCAAACTTTCCAGGGTTTGATTACAGGCGTGCAGTCTTACGGTTTCTTTGTGGAAATTGAGGTGCGGCCGCCCGAGAGCGACATCCTGCGAGTTGAGGGATTAGTGCACGTTTCTTCGCTGAAGGATGACTGGTACGAATATCGATCGCGCCAGCAAACTCTGGTGGGCCGCAAAAACCGCAATCAGTACCGTTTGGGCGATCGGGTAGAAGTTCAAGTCAAGAGTGTTGACTACTACCGCCAGCAAATTGATTTAGTTGCAGTTGGCGGCGGCAGCCAAGCTTTTGATGATGATGAATAATCAGTTGACAGTTGACAGTTGACAGTTAACTTTTCTCAATACTTAGTTGTCATTGTCGGGCAACTAAGTATTGAGAAGTGGGCTGCCAACTATACTCAGCAATTATCAATAAATAATTAAGGACTAATATCCAATCCGGTAGCATCGTCGGGCGTCAAATGCAGTCAAAATTCAACAATCACGGACGGTGCAACCGGAATTTATATAGTTTATCTGCGTTAATCTGTGTTAATCTGCCTGTATCTGCGGTGAAAAAAAGACAATGTATTAACCGCAGATGACAAGGGATGGACGCTGATTCACGCAGAGGTCGAGAAGAGATATATGAATAATTCCGATGCTAACAGATTTGATATAACAACTAATTCCTAACAACAGTCAACCGTCAACTAACAAATAATTAATGACGAATAACTACCCCCTCATTGTAGGAGTTACCGGTGCATCGGGACTGATTTATGCGGTGCGAACTCTAAAGTTTCTGTTGGAAGCCGATCGCGCTGTGGAACTGGTAGCATCGAAATCTACTTACATGGTTTGGCAAAGCGAACAGAACATCCGAATGCCTGCTGAACCGACGCTTCAAGAGGAATTCTGGCGAGAAAAAGCAGGAGTACCCACAATGGGTAAACTCCGATGCCATCCCTGGCAAGATGTCGGTGCTAATATTGCTAGCGGCTCGTTTCGCACCCAAGGGATGATCGTTATTCCCTGTAGCATGAGTACACTAGGCAAGTTGGCGGCTGGCTTGAGCTCGGATTTACTCGAAAGAGCGGCCGACGTTCAACTCAAGGAAGGGAGAAAATTGGTACTCGTGCCTCGGGAAACGCCTTTTAGCTTGATTCACCTGCGGAATTTGACTACCTTGGCAGAAGCGGGAGCTAGAATTGTACCAGCGATTCCCGCTTGGTATCACAATCCGCAAACTATTGAAGATTTGGTAGACTTTGTGGTGGCTCGCGCTTTAGACCAGTTGGGGATTGATTGCGTTCCTATCAAACGCTGGAAGGAAGAAGAGTAGTAATTAGTAATTAGTCATTAGTCATGAGTTATTAGTTATTAGTCATTTACAAATTACCAATTACAAATTACAAATTAAAATTCGATATGCGTGGTGTTTTTTTGCTAGTGATTGTGGTAGGGCTAACTATTTTTGCCCTCCAAAATGTGGAGCCGGCATTATCGCTGGTGTTTTTGGGAGTTCGATCGCCTGCTTTGCCCTTATCTATCTGGATTTTGCTGAGCATGGCGGTGGGAGCTGTCACGTCTTTATTGATTTCTGGTTTGGTCGCTTTTTCAAATTATCTATCTTTAACGCAAAACCGCACCGGCCGCGACATTCGCAGCCGTCCCGATACTTTCGCAGACGACAGGAGAACGCCTTACACGCCGCCTCCCCCTCCTAGAAAACAGGAAATTGACCCGGATCTGAATAGGGAAAATAGCCAAACTCAGGCTGCTGGTTCTTACCGAACAGAGTACGGAACGCCGGCAGGTTACAGTGCCCGGACTTTCCAGCAAGAAACTCCGAACCCGGATGGGGCGAAGGATTACGCTCAACCGGGGACTTATCAAGCTGCAGACGATGAGGACGATTGGGTTTCAGATGGCTCAAAATCCGGCTCTCAAGGTGGCGATGACGATTGGGGGGACGATCGCGATTTTCCAGAGCAACCGCAGGTAAATGACGTTGCAGAGGCAAATCCGAGGGATTACGAAGCTAAACAGGAACCGAAAAGCAAGTCTTGGGCTGGCTCGGTATACTCTTACGGCTATCGAGATCCAAACCAGTCTGGGGTGGGGCAAACAGAGTCTATCTACGATGCAGAGTATCGGGTGATCGTTCCCCCGCAAGAGGCGATACCTAAACCGGCTGAGGAAGCACCGAAAAATCCTAGTGCAGAAACAGAGGATGATTGGGGATTGGATGAGGGTGATGAGTTTGAGGACGACGATCGCCCCAGTGACGGATCGATTAACCTAAAAAAATAGAAAAATATGGGAGGATTTGCCAGTGGATTTGTTGAGGGGAGTAAATATCTATCTCGTCGGGATGATGGGTGCGGGAAAAACAACGGTGGGGCGGATTTTGGCAAGAAAATTAAAATACCGTTTTTTTGATACTGATGAACTAATTGTTCGAGTTGCTAATCAGTCAATTGCTGAGATTTTCGAGCGAGAAGGGGAAGAGGCTTTTCGGGAACTAGAAACTAAAGTGCTCGGCGAATTGTCTGCTTATAAAAATTCGGTCGTGGCTACGGGCGGCGGCATTGTGGCGCGATCGAGGAATTGGGGTTACTTGCACTACGGTGTAGTGGTTTGGCTGGATGTGCCTGTAGATCAACTGTACGATCGACTGCGTTCGGACACCGCTCGACCATTACTGCAGGAGGGCGAGATTAAATCTAAGCTGCAAAGCCTTTTGAACGAGCGAGAGCGTTTCTACACTCAAGCAGATGTCCGAGTCTCCACCCGTGGAGGCGAAAGGCCTGAAGAAGTTGCGGCTAGGGCGATCGAGGAAATAAAAAAAGTTATCAAACCAGAAACCGGGCTCGATCTCAATTGATACATTAAGCAACCGGGTTTCTGAGAAATTAACAGGTTTTTGAGGACTTGCGATCGCACTTCCCAAAAAATAATGCAACCATACGCCAGATCCAAACCAGCATATTCATAAGTCGTTCTCAAATCTAAAATCTAAAATCTAAAATCTAAAATTTACAATCGTATAACTTGAGTAAAAATACTTATTTTTGCCTGAGAGTGTCAGTTTAACCGCGCCATGTTTGGGAATCAACCGGGTTTGAGCGGATCTGATGCGTAAGCTTTATAAGTATGAGGATGTGGCGATACGGAGATTTTATACAAGAACTAATGGCAGACTCGTCTGATGCGTTAAAGTCGGCTCTTGAGTTCTCCCTAAAAATAAAATGGCCCCACCGCTGAAGGGCTGTAGGGCGCAAGGACAGTTAAACGCTAACTTGATTGTCGGGAAATTTAGCATCAATGCTATCCTCCTATGTGACGATTTTACGATCGTCCATTCACTCATCAACTCTCTCGTATCAAAAAATGTAACCCAGCACCGATCGAATTCAACCTGTCCTATTCTAAAAACAATACCTCATGCATTCTGACGAGCAGCTCCCTAAAGCTGCTTTTTTATTGCGATCGAGTTTTTGGCTGCCGGAGTTGCGGGATCTTATCTTGGGAATAAGATTTTCAGCAATAGTCGCTACACCTCAAATACTGCGATAGCGGTTTTCAGTTCCACTCCAGGTTCGTCGGTAATTGGTAATTGAGAATTGGTAATTTGTAACGCGCAACAGGGAATCGGCTATTGACAAGCTGTACCTCACCTGGCTTGAAAACTGCTATGATTACGCCGCGGAACGGGGCATTAATCCGGGGGTGGGGGGTAAAAAAAAATGAGCTGTATTTATTGATGGGCGCTCTGATAGTTTGCGGCTAAATATCCGTTGCGAGTTGTAGAATTTGATTTGGTGAATTGCCCGTTCCCAATTAAGAGAATACGAGCCTGCCTGTTTTTAACCAAAACTCGATCGCTCCACCCAACCCCACACCTGCTAAAGAAATGGTAATTAATACTGCAAAAGCCCGCCAATTTTTCCAACCAGACATTTGAATATCGAGTCTTGCCAAAGCTCCGGCTGAAATCAAGAGTAAACAAGTAGCAAAAAGGTGCATCCAGGCAAAAACTACCACTGCCACAAAAGCTCCTACAATAATAGAAAGAAAAGCACCGATATCGCTCGAAAACCACGCCCTAATTAAGGCTTTTGTGTTTCTCAGCGGGAACGACAAGGCGATAGCCAACACGAAAATTGAAGCTATGGCTAAAAACCAAGTCTGGTGCGGGGGAACATCAAACTCAGATAATTTCCAGCCAAAGGTGAAATAAGTAACAAAAAGTAGAGTTAGGGAAACCCAAGAGGTTTTTTTCATCCGATGGGAAAATTAGGGGAACCAGGAAAAAAAGATGACGATCCCGATGAGTTTGTACAGGGCCTAGAGGTTAGTAGAAATAGCTTGCACCGGACAAGTAGGGATGCACTGCTCGCAAACGATACACCGCGATCGAGCAAAACTTAGTTTAAAGCTTTCTGGGTCAAGGGTCAAGGCTTCTGTCGGGCAAACCCCCGTACACAAACCGCAGTGAACGCATATATCTTCGTCTATGAGTATTTCCCGGCTGGCTAGCGAAACGCCGATGTTTTGCGATCGCATCCAGTCGATCGCCGCTTCTAGTTGGTCGATATCCCCTGATAACTCTAGCACCAGTTTGCCCACTTGGTTCGGGGCCACCTGAGCGCGGATAATGTTGGCTGCAACATTAAAATCCTTTGCCAGTCGATAGGTGACAGGCATTTGGATCGATCGTTGGGGAAACGTCAGTGTTACCCGTTTTTTCACCCTGCAAGTCCTCGATAATTTACAAACAATCTTTGTTATCTTATGTTTTAGCGCACTTGGTCTAATTACTGGGCTTAGTAAAAATTTTTATAAGATGGGTCTGATTATCTCAAAATGTGGTATAATTTGAATCTATTATTTAAAATAAAAACCTAGAAATAAAACCGCAATCTATTATATGACTCAGAATTCGCCCAACTCAACTGCTGCCCCCGCCGCCAAAAATCCCGAAACAAAAGTCGCTACGCGCATCAGAAACTTAACGATCGTGTTAGCAGCGATCGCCCTTTCAGTATCTATCTTCTTGGGGCTGCGAACTCAAACGCCGTCAAGCAGTCTCACCGAAATGGCAAAAGCTTCGACGCCATTAGAAACAGCTTTGGTAAACGGCAAACCCACACTCATGGAATTTTATGCTAATTGGTGCGGTAGCTGTCAGGCAATGGCTAACGATTTGAGCGAAATCAAAGATAAATATGCCGAACCGCTGAATTTTGTAATGCTGAATGTAGACAATGACAAATGGCTGCCAGAAATCACCAAATATCGAGTAGACGGCATTCCGCACTTTGTCTATTTGAACGATAAAGGCAGCCCCGTTGCTGAAACGATGGGCGAAATGCCGCGCACTATTATGGAAGCTAACTTAGAAGCTTTAATTGCAGGAAAACCACTGCCACACGTCCAAGCAGCAGGTCAAGTTTCTAATTTTACTCCCGCCACAGGGCCTGTGAAAACAAGTAGCTCCGACCCCCGCGCCCACGGATCTCAAGTACAGTGAAAGAAGTCAGTAGTCATGAGTGATTAGTCATTAGGAGCGGTTTGACGGTAAAAATGGTGGTGTATACTCAGCAAGGTCTGAAACGTGAAACCCTGCTGAGTATATAAGCAACGGGAGGATCGGGCTTTATGACTGGTTCAGGACACTGATAGTGGAGAGTAATGCGCGATCGGTTAATGTGTATGTCAACTTTGCAGAAATGACCCAGAATTGACATTAAACCGAAAACCACGGCAGCCCAAACAATCAATTTGAGAATGTATAATAAAAGATTAATAAAAAAAAGTAAAATATTACTTTTATTTTGCACCCAAAAATACAAGCATTTCACTCTGATTCTTAATACAAATATCCAAAGATCCTCACAAATTTCTTTGAGCCTGCGATTGCCCATAGCATTTTCCATTTAGCATGATTCTTACTCCCTCAGTAAGCTTTACAGAGCTTTAGGCGCTCTAGCTGCTGTTACAAGCCTCAGCCGTAAGGCGAGATTTTACCGGAATTAGGGCTATTTTAAAAGCACGGTTAGAGATTGTGCTGAGTATAAACCCATTTGCGCGATCGACTACCTCTAAAGGAATATTCAAAAAAACTTTTTGAGAGTTTATTAAAATTTATTATACTTGTAAGGTGCCGAGCGTAAATATTCTCTGATTCTAGAGAGAAATTAAAGCCCGATCGAAAAGAATTTGGTCTGGGGCCCGCCGATTCATTCCTTCGCAGGCTGACTGACGCGGTAAACTTTTCAATCTAAAATCTAAAATCTAAAATCTAAAATCTAAAATCGAATGACAGCCGACAAAACCGGATTCAGCATTAGCGCGACCGCCATTCGCCGCCACATCGGCACTCTCATGCTGACACTTGCGATTATAGTCGTGGGCATTTTCTACATCACCCAACTGCCCGTTGACTTGTTGCCCTCCATCACCTATCCCCGCATCTCCGTGCGCCTAGACGCCCCCGGAATCTCGCCAGAAGTCGCAGTTGACGAAATTACCCGCCCCCTCGAACAAGGACTCTCAGCCACAGAAGGAGTCACGCAAGTTTTTTCCCGCACCCGCGAAGGACAAGTCAGCGTCGATTTATTCTTCAGACCGGGCGGCGATATCGACCAAGCCCTCAACGACGCGACAGCCTCCGTCAACCGCATCCGCAACCGACTTCCCGATACAGTTGAATCGCCAACTCTATTTAAATTTGACCCTTCTCAACAGCCGGTTTACGAATTTGCCCTGACTTCAGACTCGCGACAAGGGGTAGATTTGCGGGTATTTGCCGATGAAGAATTAGCCCGGGAAATTAACGTTATTCCCGGAGTAGCTTCCGTTGACGTTTCCGGGGGCGTTCAAGAAGAAATTCAAGTTAATATTGACCTGAACCGGTTGCAAAGTTTAGGAGTTAATCTTAATGACGTTTTTAATGCTTTGCGCGATCGCAATTTAGACACTTCCGGTGGCCGGCTGCGGCAAGAATCTAACGAACCGCTGACGCGCACAATCGGCCGCTTTAGAACAGCCTCTGAAATCGCCAATCTTTCCTTTCAAGTATCCGGTTCCAACCCGCCAAAACGAGTTTACCTGCGCGATTTTGCCAGAGTCAATGACGGCACGGAAGAACAGCGAGTCAAAGTTTTTCTCAATCAAAAACCCGCCGTTAAAATTAGCATTTTGAAACAGCCGGACGCCAACACCATTACTGTTGTAGACGGAGTAAAAAATCGCATCAAAGAAATGCAGGAGTCCGGCTTAATTTCGGCGGACATGACCGTAGTTACTACTTTAGACGAATCCAGATTTATCCGCAATTCCTTAGCCGATGTGGCGAATGCGGGGGTTTCCGGGGCAGTCCTTGCCGCGATCGCAGTTTTGTTCTTTTTAGGTTCCCTGAGACAAACCCTGATTATTTCTCTGACTATTCCCCTGTGTACTCTAGCAGCCATTATTTTAATGCGGCTGTTCGGTATGTCGCTGAATTTATTTAGTTTAGGCGGTTTAGCACTAGGAATCGGTCAGGCGATCGACACCAGCGTAGTTATTTTAGAAAATATTGTAGTCGGTCTAGACAGCAACCCTCATCTGAAAAAAGGCAGAATCAAAGATAGAAAAGAACGCACAATAGAAGAGTCAGTGTTGCGGAGTGAAGAAGTAGAATCAGCAATGGTTGCCTCCACAGCGGCTAACTTAGTATCAGTGCTGCCATTTTTGCTGATTGGCGGCTTCTTTTCGCTGCTATTTAACGAATTAATTTTGACAATTAGCTTTGCAGTAGCAGCGTCTCTGCTAGTAGCTTTAACGGTAGTGCCGATGCTGACTTCTCGCTTGATGGGAATGTCTTATTCCAGCGGTATCAATCAGTTCGGGCCGATAAAACATTTCAACCGCGGCTTTGAAAACGGCACGCGGGCTTACGGTTCAATGCTCTCGAAAGTCCTGGGTTTGCGGTTAATTATAATTGTAGTAGCTTTTGTCATTTTAGGCGGTGGCACATGGGTGATGCTAGGACAAATTCCCCAAGAAATTTTGCCGAGAGTTAATACAAGTCAAGCCAGATTATTTGCTTCATTTCCTCCGGGGACTAACTTGGAAACCAATCAAAAAGTGATTGCTGCTGTCGATAAGATTCTGCTTGAACAGCCAGAAACAGAGTACACTTTAACGACAGCGGGAGGGCTGCTGTTCGGCAACAGTACGTCTGAAAATTTGCTTCGGGGAAGCAGCACAATTACGCTCAAATCAGGTACCAATACCACCGATTTTACAGAAAGAATGACTGAAGAATTGAAAAAAATTGACCTTCCTAAAGGAACTCGTCTGCGGCTAGTTCCAGAATCGATTAGGGGTTTAGTTTTAACTAATTCTCCCGTGCGGGGTGGCGAAATTGATGTCGTGGTTCAGGGGGACACTGAAGAATCATTGCAGGAAGCAGGCCGTCAGATATTAAAAGCATTAGATGAGAAGGTAAAATTAGCCCGGTTTCGGCCGGAGGCAGACCCGCCGCAGTCAGAGGTACAAATTCGTCCAGACTGGGAAAGGGCCGCTGTGTACGGGCTGACAGCCCAAGATATTGGAGAGACAATTCAGACAGCAATTGAAGGTACTGTTCCGACTCAAGTGCAGCGGGGAAACCGCTTAATAGACGTGCGCGTGCAGTTCGATCGCACTTCTGTAAAATCTATTGCCCAACTCGGACAAATTCCGTTATCTGGCAACAATAGCATCATCCGTTTAAGCGACGTGGCAAATATTACGATCGGCAAAGCGCCGGCAGAAATTCAGCGTCTCAATCAGCGGCAAGTTTTCTTAGTTGTCGGAAACTTGAATAAGGGTGCGAGTCTGGGCGATGCTGTCCAGCAAGTCGATGCAGTTGTATCAGAACTAAAGTTGCCGCCAGGAATAAGAATTGTGCCGAGTTCGGCTGCTGAAACTAATCAGCAATTGCAAACTTCTCTCAAGCTTTTGGGGGGGTTGGCGACTTTTTTAGTGTTTGTAGCGATGGCGGTGCAGTACAATTCTCTGGTTGATCCGCTGGTGATTTTGCTGACAGTGCCGCTGGCTTTGGCGGCGGGAGTATTCGGGCTTTATGTGACCAAAACTGCGATCGGTGCGACGGTGATGATCGGGGCAATTTTGCTCGTGGGAATTATCGTGAATAACGGTATTATTATGGTGGAGTTGGCGAACCAAATTCGGGAAGAGGAAGGAGTCGATCGCACAACAGCAATTCTCAGGGCGGCACCTCAGCGCTTGCGACCGATTTTGATGACAACTATTACCACAGTTTTGGGTTTGTTTCCCCTAGCTTTGGGCATTGGAGAAGGTTCGGAATTCTTGCAACCTTTGGGTGTGGTGGTGTTTTCGGGTTTGTCGCTGGCAACTTTGCTGACGCTGTTTATTATTCCCTGTTTCTATATTTTGCTGCACGACTTCTTTGGGATGTTGGCAGCGAAGAAGAAACCGCAGGCGGTTGCTATTCCCGTGCAAAAGACGGCGGGAAAGACTCCGAATTTGTAAAATCTTGAGATCTTGCACCATTTTCAAGAACAGGCAAGATGCCTGTTGCACGAATGAGTTTTCTTGTGGGGTGGGCATCCTGCCCGCCCTGAAAGGATTATTGAGAATGGTGCAAGATTTTAGTTAAAATAGAGCCTATCTACGCAGCATATCTAAATATCTTGATGCTGATTTTACCAAAATATGAAAGACAAATTGACTGCTCGTTCTCATACATAAATCAACCCATTAATTCCGAGTGGGCGACGATTGTCAGTGGCGATCGCAAAAAAGTCACTTTAGTCGATCGCAACTTGTCGCCAAAATACGAATACCACCTTCCCGATGAAATTAGCTGTTTAGCCCTAAGTCCCAAAGGCGATTTGCTGGCAGCAATTATGGCAAATGGCAATCATTTAGCAATTGTGACAGCAGAAAACCAGCTAGTTTTTGAAGAACAACTACCTAACCCTCCTGTTAAAGTTTCATATTTGTATAACGATAATGGATTTCAGGACTGCTGGTTTGATACAGACGGCGTGCGTTTTTGGTGCATGAAAGTAATTGGGTTCGAGGAAGTCGAAATTCAAATTCGCGATACCAATTCATGGCAAATCCAGCGAAAGTTTTTGCTCAAAGACCCTTTTGGTGGCAGTACCTTTTCGTTTTGCCCGCACCCAGAAAATCAAATGTTAGCTCTTTGGGCTGCTTCCGGTCAGAACGGACAGCAAATCTACTGGCTTTATGATGATGGTGTGACAATTCACGGCGTGGAGATTCCGTTTCCCGATGTAACAGGGCCCCCAGAATTTCATCCTGCTGGTGGCGAATTTTTGGTTCTCAATAGTTGTGAACGACAACTCAGCCGATTAAGTTTTCCTGACTGCAATCTAATTGGAATATGCGAATGGCCTTGGCCTGATGCGGATGACGGTTTTGGGTATCATATGTGCTACCTATCGGACGAGCGCGTTCTAATTAACACTGGTAATGGGAGAATGTACCTCATCGATATTGACAAAATGGAGATATCAGATGAACTTATTTTAATTGGTCACGAACCGCGTCCGTGTAAAGAACTTTATCCTACTCTTAAGGAGCTTAAAGAACAGCTTTGCGGTGATTTGCACCATTTCTATCGTTTTGATTCAGATAGCATTGTGTCGGTTCACTCACAACTGCCGAGTCAAAAACCTGACTCTAAACAGAAGACATTAGTTATCTTCGGGGGAAAAGAGCTGTTTGGTTCGCTGACGAAGGTACAAGAATCCGCACCCTACAGTAAATTATTCATTCAATCTTTAGGTATTTCTTAAGGATTTTCAATTTTTAAGAACAGGCAAGATGCCTGTTCCACAAAGAAAGAATCAGTTTTATTGTGGGGTGGGCATCCTGCCCGCCCCTAACGCGACTGATATCAAATCCGGTGGCATCGGAATTAACATTACCCACAATCAGGACACCAGTGCCGTTTCCCTACAATTAATCGGGCGATATTTAAATCTCTGATGGAGTGCTGATGATTATTTTGGAGTAGGGAAACGGCATTGCCGTGTCCTCCGTTGGCTATCATCTCGCTCATGAAACCGGAATTGATATGACGCACCCTACGAGAATTAGTCTGTCAGGTGTATTTGACATCATAAATTGTGTATGTTACAATATGTAATACACAAAAATTAGCAAAACAAACTTAAACAAAAATGCCCTACGAAAAATTAGACATATCAACCCCAAAACCCGTGCTATCTTGGGCAAATCACGCCCTAGGCGAAAAAGAGACCAAGATGGCCGCAAACGTAGCATCTTTGCCCTTTGTATTCAAACACGTCGCACTAATGCCCGACGTACATTTAGGAAAAGGTGCTTTAGTCGGTTCCGTAATTGCCACAAAAGAAGCGATTATTCCCGCTGCTGTGGGCGTTGATATTGGTTGCTTTACTGATGATACACAAATTCCTCTAGTTGATGGCAAATCTTATGCGATCGGGGAATTGGCTAGGAGTGAAAAAGAATTTTCGATCTACTCCTGTACAGCAACAGGCAGAATTGTTGCTGCTAAGGCTACAGCCAAATTAACTAGAAAAAATGCCGAACTGGTTAAAGTGGTACTGGATAATGGAGAAGAAATCAAATGCACTCCCGATCATCAATTCATGTTGCGGAATGGTGAATACCGAGAAGCGCGGGATTTGACAACAGGAACGTCATTGATGCCTTTTTATTCCCAAATAGATAAGGATGGGTATACCTTAGTACAGCAAAATTATTCAGGTAGATGGCAAAAAGCTCATTGGATGATTGCTCGTTCTGGTTTGTTAGGAGACATACCATCTTTCCACAATCAGAGAACTGTGATTCATCACAAAAACTTTGATGCCACAGATAATAGACCAGAAAATTTAGAATTCATGGGTAATAACGACCATTCTGCCTATCACCGCTCATTAGTTGATAGAAATACCCATTGGCAATCCCTGGAATTTGAACACAAAAGAAAGCAAGCCCTAGCTAATAAAGCTCAAACCTCAGACGGACACAGGTATTACGCCGAACGCGGAACGAAAAACATCCTTAAGTATATGGAGGATAGCCCCGAACACTTCAAAGAGTCAGTTGCCGCAAATGGCGAACGAGGAAAGCAGTATTTAATTAATTACAATCAGAGTGAAAAGGGTAAAGCAAAGAGTAAAGAACTTGCTAATCGGCTATACACTTGTGAGACTTGTGGAGATAAAATTAAAACCCCTATCGGACTTCACAACCACAGAAAAAATCAGCACGGCTACAACCACAAAGTAGTTGATATTATTCCTTTAGTTGAAAAGGAAGATGTCTATTGCCTAACAGTTCCCGAATACGGCAACTTTGCGTTAACTGCGGGAGTATTTGTCCATAACTGCGGTATGATGGCGGTGAAAATGCCTTTCACCGCCAACAAATTAGAAGGCAAACTCAAACAAATTAGACTCGATATCGAAGCGGCAATTCCTGTGGGATTGGCGGAAAATAAAGAAGTAGAAAAAACTGTCACTAACTGGCAAAAATGGGGTGAATTTAAGGAACTTCATCAAGGTGTGCAGCATCAAAACAATAAAGCCTTAAAACAAATGGGTTCCCTCGGCGGTGGCAATCATTTTATTGAGGTTTGCGTTGATAGTGAAAACTTTGTTTGGCTGATGCTGCACTCTGGTTCTCGCGGCATTGGAAACTTGCTAGCACAGCAGCACATCGAGACTGCTAAAGACTTAGCTAAACTGGCAGAAATTAGTTTGGCTGACAAAGATTTGGCTTATTTTGTAGCGGGTACGCGGGAGTTTGCTGCTTACTGGCACGATTTGCAGTGGGCGCAAGATTATGCTCGTTTTAATCGCGATGTAATGATGAATCGGTTTAAGCGAATTGTGGAAAAGCACGTCGCGGGAGGCAAATCTGTTAAGCCGTTATTAGAGGTGAATTGCCACCACAATTATGCGGAAAAAGAGGTGCATTTTGGGGAAGATGTGTATGTGACTCGCAAGGGTGCCGTGCGCGCGGATGTAGATGATTACGGGATTATTCCGGGTTCTATGGGGGCGAAGTCTTTCATTGTTAAAGGGAAGGGAAATGCTGAAAGTTACTGTAGTTGCAGTCACGGTGCGGGGCGCTTGATGTCTCGCACTCAAGCTAAAAATGTATTCACTCTGGATGATTTGGTGCGGCAGACTGAGGGGGTTGAGTGCCGCAAAGATGAGCAATTTTTAGATGAAATTCCGGGGGCTTATAAGCCGATTGACGAAGTGATGAGTCAGCAGTCGGATTTGGTGGAAGTTGTGGCGACTTTGAAGCAGGTTGTTTGTGTCAAGGGG
Source organism: Microcoleus sp. Pol7_A1 (assembly GCF_036701085.1). NCBI lineage: Bacteria > Bacillati > Cyanobacteriota > Cyanophyceae > Oscillatoriales > Microcoleaceae > Microcoleus > Microcoleus sp. Pol7_A1. The sequence continues at coordinate 34,585 of NZ_JAUBQD010000036.1, read as the reverse complement.
TGACAGAAACTGGTTTATTTGTACTTCACCTATCTGACAAGTGCTGTATGGGAAGAGGGGGAAATTGAGCTTAACTCGATTTCCCCCTCTTGACAAACGCTTTGTTTTCTGAAGCTTTTCTCTAACAGACCATCTGTCTCCACTCAATTTCTAGCAAGCGCAGGAGTCTTTCATCGCCATTGGCTTTGGCTGCTTGCGTTCTGCGATCGAGAATATTGCAAATATTCGCCCGGTGGACTTGCGCCACTTCCACAACAGTTGGGTAAGAATTAACCGCCGCTGGGGCGCTAGCTGCGGCGACATCCCGATCGCCAGCTTGAGAATCTCCCTTTGTGGTATAGTTTGGGCCGCCGGATTTTTGGGGCACCGGAATGTGTCTCGGATAGCGGTAGTTCCAGTTTTGGCCCCGATATTTGCCCGCGACTTCGCCTTCGATCATATCTACTGTCGGAATGTCGTACTCGTAGTTTACGCCGCGATAAGTAAGTTTCATATTTTTTGATCCTTATATGTATGGAGATAAAATGGGCAGTCAGGTCAGGTTTGCTTTTTAGTCAGTAAAAATTTTTTACTTTCTGTATTCTATTTTACCATTTAACCAAATAACCAGTCAAGTTAAAAAAAATTAATATTTTCACGGTCAGAGCGCACAAAAAAGCCCGCTACAGCGGGATCTCAAGGTTTGCTGGCGGTCAAGTTCGATCGACTCCAGCAACTAAGTTATGGCTAAAAAACTTTCGAGATCTAGTTTCCCAGCTTTGACCAGCCTCTGGCATCCCCTCTCAACTCCCCTTAAACAGGGAAGCGAGGAGGGATCGCAGAGGTGAGCCAATAGGCTCTAGCCGACTGTCACCTGATCGGTTTGCACGTTTGTTGCGCCTTCTTCAGCAGAGGCGATCGCCACCAACTTGTCGAGAATTTCCTGAGTCGGAACTTGACCTTTGAGAACAACCGTGCTGCTGAGCTGAGCCACATGAACAGTATCGATATCAGCAACTTCGGCATCGCCGTCAAAAGCTAAAGCAACCCGCTTCGCTAAGCCACTTTCGTCAAAATTTCCGTCTGGGCCGACTTTAGCAGGAGCGATAGATTGCGTTTGGGCAGCTTGCTGTACTACTTGTGCCATCGGTTCAGCCGGGGCTTCAGGCTTTTCGAGTCCGAACAGTCTTTTAAACCAACCCATAGTAGTTGAGTCTCCTGAAAATACACTTTTTACACGATAGCTCTAGAATTCCAAAAGACTCGTAATTGTTGCAAAACTCAGCGAAATTTATCAAAATGTTTTATCGGGAGACTTTCACAATCTAAAATCTTAAATAGTATCTAGATGTTGATGTTGCTATTTGATGTATAGGACGATCGCTACGCCTTGGATAGCAGAGGCGTAGTCGAAATAGTTGCCCCACGGTCACCTTAAAAAACTGCACAATGGGCCGGAATACATTCCCGGTTTGTTTAATTACCGGGGGACATCTCGTGCCGGTCATCGAACTGTGCCCACTGATACAGGGGACGGTAGCCCGCGCTTAATTGGGGGTAGTCCTGCATAAGTAGTGATGCGATTTGATCTAACCCGGTCTGTAAAAGCAGATGAAAGGCAAAAATCACTACTTGTTTACCAACTAGCAATTAGCAATTACCAATTTAGGACTGACGCACGATTGTTTAGAAACCGGGTTTTTTTACGAAAATACGCGTTGTAGACCGCACCCAAGGTAAAAAACCCGGTTTCAGGGTCCCGATGCGTCCAGGACTGCAATTCTCAAGTCCCAATTACTACTCACCAATTCCCAATTAGAGATAGTTAAATCTCATGCTTAACTTTTTAGATAATAGTGTTCTGCTTCCGACCAATTCAGTTTAAGCAACGAATCATCTCCCCATTTGAGCTTGAGATTCGGCTTAATTGCTGTCACGCCCAAAGCGCTAATAATCTGGGCTGCTACAGCTTTCGCCAATAGCGGCGGTACAGAATTTCCGACTTGGCGAAAACCGTGCCATTTTGTGACGTGAAATCTAAACCAGTCAGGATAGGAATGCAGCCGCGCAGCTTCTCTGACGGTAATGCACCGAGGCGCGATCGGGTGAATCGGCCTCGGCGAAGTATAAGCCCCCCTCGCCCTGTCGGTTCCCGCCCTGAGAGTGTTGCAAACTCCGTCGGGGTGAAGCTTGTAAAAACGGCTGATCGGCTCTTTTTCGCCGTGTTTGGCAGCATGAAACCTTTCCATACATTCCAGAGAATGTTTAGTTCGCAAACTACAAGAGAGGATTTGTCGATCGTACTCGCGATCGTAGGAATAATCATCATCCAAACCATCAATTCCGCGCATTATACTCGCATAAGTGCTGCACTTTCCGTACTCCGCCATCACCCAATCTCGGTGCAGCAACTCGCTGTACTTTTCCACATCCGGCAAATCTCCAATCGCATCCCAAACTGTCGGGACAGCAGGTAAATTAATTTTTTTATAGCGTTTAGGAATTTTAATTTTTGGCAGTACAGTCGTTGGCTGAGGGTATTTGGGTAGCTCATAACCTTCTTTGCACCCAATCAAAAACAATCGTTTGCGAGCTTGCGGCACTCCATAGTAAACAGCGTTGAGAACTTGATAATTTTCTTCTACTTTATAACCACGTTTCAGAAAAGAGCTAATTAAAACATTCAGGAGTTCTTTGTGTTCTCCTGATGCAATCCCCGGCACATTTTCCATTACGAAAAACTTCGGTTTGAGTTCCAAAACTAAGCGCTGAAAGTGAAAAATTAGAGAATTTCGCGGGTCGTCCACATCGCGCTTGCCCATCATAGAGAATCCTTGACAGGGCGAACCGCTGATTACTACGTCTATATCGCGCCGGCCGATCGCCGATTTTTTCCGAATTTCCGATCCCGTAAGGTCTGCGACATCTTTGCACACAATAGAGCACAGCGGGAAATTAAACTCGTGTGTAGCGCAGTGAATTGGGTCAATTTCGACTGATGCAAGTACGTCAAAACCTGCTTGTTCAAAGCCCAGTGTCATGCCGCCCGCGCCTGCAAATAAATCAACAGCGATCGGTCGCTTTTTCCGATTGCTTGGCATAACATTTCAATAACAAAGTTGCTTTAATTTGCTGTATTTAATTTAACATTTTTCATTATTTCCGCAGCGGCCCGATCGCACACACCCACATCTCCGAGACTTTCGCGCATTTCCCGATAACCTGCCAAAGTTTGCTGGCGTCGATCGGCATTTTGCAGCAATTCCAGTGCGTGGTTCACTATATTTTCCGCAGTCGCCTCGTCTTGCAGCAACTCTGGGACGATCGGCTTCATTTGCACCAAATTGGGCGGAGACATAAAAGGAATCGAAAATTTCAGGACGTGGCGAGCAATAATCGCCGTAATCAGACTGACGCGGTAGGCGACAACTTGCGGAACGTCGAGCAAAGCTAGCTCCAGATTAACAGTACCAGATTTAGCGATCGCCAGATCCGCAGCCGCCAAGATTTCCAGAGTTTGATTTTCTAACAAAGTAGCCCGCAAACCGTAATTCTCGATCGCCTGTTCGATTTTGCTGCGGAAAGCTTTGTTAGCAAGCGGAATCCAAAAATGAACTTCCGGCAATTTAGCTTGAATAATTTGAGCGGCCTCAAATATAACCGGCATCAGGTACTTGAGTTCTTGGTGTCTGGAAGCGGGAATTAGGGCGATCGACACCTGTTCCGGCTCAATTCCCAAAGTTTTGCGGGCAACTTCCCGGCTGGGCGCAGACTGCATTCTATCCACCAAAGGATGCCCAACCCAACTAACTTCGGCTCCTTTTTTTTGATAATAACAAGCTTCTTCGGGGAAAATTGCCAAAAGTTTGTCGCAAATATTGACAATCAGATCGGTATTGCGAGGAGAAATCGACCAAACCCATTCTTGAGGTGCGATGTACCAAACCACCGGCAAATCCGGCAAACAGCGGCGGATGTAGCTGCCAATGCCGAGATTTGGAGTCAAATAATCAATCAATACAACAGCATCGGGGGGGAAGTTTTTGAGATATTGTTTAGCTTTTTGCTGAACTTTAATCGTCGGCCAAATATAGGGTACAGATTCTATAAGACCCATAGAACCAATGCCCGCAGTATCGCCTAAAATAGTAGCCCCAGCTTCTGCCATACGAGGGCCGCCCAATCCTGTTATTTCTAACTCCAAACCAGCGGCGACAGCGTGACGTTTTAAGGCTGCAACTAACAAAGATCCTTGCAAATCGCCAGAAACCTCACCAGTGCTAATAAAAATTTTCATATTCTGACTTTAAACAGGTGAGATGTTTGCTAATAACTCGGTAACAGCATCATATTGATCGGGCATATTAGCACAGCGTAGGAGTAATTCTAAGTCTAGATCGGGAAGGAATGTACTCCTGGCCACCTGCTCATAATTTTCACCTGTTAAGTAATAGAGAGATAACTGACTATTTTGCCAAAACCAGACTTCCCGAACGCCCAATCTTTTGTAGAACTCTAGAGTATTTATCCCGCCACTGGTAATTACGACTTCAATAGCAATATCTGGGACTATTTTTTGGGTTCCTATATCATAGGAATCATCCGGCTCTTTTCTACCGCCTAATTCTCTGTCACCCAGAGTCGGCCCGCCCTTGCCGTAAAATCGAATCCCATTTGCTCTCATATATGCCTCTAGGAGCATACAGAGAGTTTTCTTGATTATTTCGTGTTCGGGCGAGACAGTCATAATTTGCAGTCTTTTATCGAGATAGAAAAACTTCACACCTCTGACATCTTTAAAAGCTGCTTCTATCGCTTCAAATTGCTGCCAACTAACATCTGAGAACCTAATGCAGCCATCTTGTTCTGTTTCAGGAGATGTAGATTTGACTGAAGTATATACATTCATAGGGCAACAGTCGCTTAGTTCATAGGTTTATTCTACCTCATTCACTTCTTGCCTGGAATCAAACCGCGCCGCCCTTTCGTTATAGACTGCTGCACAAATCTCCGCAGGTGCTGCAAATGGGGGTTTTCCTGCAACAAATCCAACTCTTCCAAAGCTTGATTTAGAGTGTAGCCAGAACGGTATAAAATACGAAAACTTTTCTTCAAAACTAGCAAATCTTCTGCGGTAAAACCTGCGCGTTCGAGGCCTATTTTGTTGATTGCTCGCACTCTCGAAGGATTCCCCTCGACTAGCATATAAGGAGGCACATCTCGATCGATCCTGCTCAAGCCGCCCACCATAGACAAGCGGCCGATGTGGACAAACTGATGAACGCCCAAAACACCGCTCAATCTGGCTTGAGACTCGATTTTAACGTGTCCGGCTAAGGCTACAGCATTCGCGATAATTACTCGATCGGCGATCGCGCAATTGTGCCCCACATGAACATAAGCCATCAATAGATTATGATTGCCAATTGTCGTGCTTTCCCCCGCTCCAGTAGCGCGGTTAATTGTCACGTATTCCCGAATCTGATTGCTGTCGCCAATTTTCACCCTAGTCTGAGAACCCTCGTATTTCAAATCTTGAGGTTCCAAACCAATCGCCGCACCGGGGAAAATTTGATTTCGAGCACCTATTTCTGTTAGCCCGTCGATAATTGCATGAGCACCAATCTTAGTCTCCGGCCCGATTTTCACTCTTTCTCCAATTACAGCATAAGCTCCCACTTCTACAGTCGGGTGAAGTTCAGCACCGGGATGAATCACAGCAGTTGGGTGAATCAAAGTAAGCATTTGTCTGTTTTTTGCTGGTAAGTGGGAAGGAAGTTTGGCAAGGCGCAGTGTAAGGGATTGAACCGATTTAACGGATTTAACGGATGGATGTTGACGGAAGAAGGAAGAAGGAAGAAGGAAGAAGGAAGAAGGAAGAGGGAAGAAGGAAGAGGGAAGAGGGAATTTTTCAAATTTTAAGATTACTTCGTTCCTCGGAACGCTTCGCGGTTTTAATTGAAATTCAAAACTCACAACTCAAAACTACGCGCAAGCCCTCACCAATTCCCCAATTTAATCTACCATCGAAAACATCAATTCTCCTTCACAAACTTTTTGTCCGTCTACTTCAGCCAGAGCCTGAATTTTTGCGAAGCGACGGCGTTTTACCCACAGCAATTCTACAGTCATCAGCAACTGATCGCCCGGTACAACCTGACGGCGGAATTTGACTTTATCAATTCCCGTAAACATCCACAATCCTTGCTCAATGTCGGGCAACTGAGCCAGAACCATACCGCCAACTTGAGCCATCGCTTCAACAATTAATACCCCCGGCATAATCGGCCGTCCGGGAAAATGCCCTTGAAAATGCGGTTCGTTGAAAGTCACATTTTTAATTCCTACAGCCCTCTCGGACGGCACGTAATCAACAATCTTGTCAACCAGTGCAAAAGGATAGCGATGAGGCAATAATTTCTGAATTTCTTCGAGAGTAAAAGTAGATTTAACCGCTGGAGAATCCTCACCGTTTTCGGTGGGAACGGATTCAGAATTAGCAGTATTGAGGGTGTTAACTTCAGTCAGCGTGGACATTGCTTGAAGACTTTTGAGTGTGGTAGAAACGCGAGGGATCGCGTCTTGGGTTGTGAATTGTAACGGTGACTTGGCTGCCACCTTTTCTAACTTGTCTCCTTCACGGCCCAAGCTTGGGATTTCAGTGCTAAGGCGAGTTGGACGTGCAAGTTGTGACTGGCTTTGTAAGCCAAGTAGTGAGCTTTTGGCCAAGTTCCCAGCAGGCTGAGGTCGCCTACTAAGTCTAAGATTTTATGGCGCACCGGTTCGTTGGCAAATCTCAAAGGCGGGTTGAGCCAGCCGGATCGATCGCAAACTAGGGCGTTTTCTAGGGTACCACCTTTGATCAAACCTGCTTGTCGCAATTGGTCAACTTGGCGGGCAAGTCCAAAAGTGCGGGCTGGGGCGATCGCGCTAGCAAAACTTTCTGCCTCTGGCGACCAACTGTACCATTGATTGCCGATCGCCTGTTCTTCAAAATCAATTCCGTAACTAAAGCGAGTTTCGACTGACGGTAAAGCCGCTGCAAAAGCATCCCCGTGACGCACCCAAATAGGCTGTTCTAGGACGCAGGAGGATGTGGGGTCTTGCTTCGGTTCTTGAGGAACTAAGCCGGTACGGGCGATCGCCTCTACCCAAACCAGAGCCGAACCGTCCAGCAGCGGCAATTCCGGCCCATCAACCTCAATTCGAGCATTATCCGCTCCCATCCCCGCCAAAGCGGCTAATAGATGCTCTACAGTGCGAATTTGAGCCTCGATACCTGCCAGTTCAGTTGAAAGTGCAGTCTGACAAACCGCATCAATTTTTGCAGGAATTATTGGAGCACCGGGCAAGTCTATTCTGACAAAATAGCGACCTTCCCCAACCGCAGCAGGCAAAACTCGGACGCGAGTTTGTTCGCCGCTGTGCAAACCGATTCCCGACAGTTCAAATTCAGATTTTAAGGTACGTTGAGTCATTAGTAATTAGTCATTAGTTAGTAGTCAGTAGTCAGTAGTCAGTAGTCAGTAGTCAACTGCCAACTGCCAACTGCCAACTATCAACTGCTTTCCTTAGAATCGCTCACCAATCCCAAAGTGAATTTGATTGTCGCCGGTGTCGTTGATACCGTAATCGATCCGGATTGGCCCTAAAGGAGATTGAATCCGCACGCCGAGGCCGTAACCGTAACCGCTACCGGGCTTTTCGCGGATACCGGCCGGGTCGCCCGGGACATTTTTGCCCGTGCCCAAGTCGGTGCCCGCATCCAAAAATAGCGCTCCGCCGATAAACGAAATAATCGGGAAACGGTACTCAACGCTGGCTTCTAGGAAGCTGCGACCGGCTCCCAGGTCGCCTTCGTCGTATCCGCGCACCGAGTTGGCGCCGCCCAAGGCAAAGGCTTCGTAGGGAGGCAAATCTCCGAATACGGTGCCGCCTCTAAAACTGAATGCCAGGGTTTGAGGGCCGGAGGCAAAGTTAGTGTACCTGACTGGTAGGTAAAAGCTGTAGCTGGCCCGCAGGCGGTTTAACAGGATGCTGCCGGAACCTACAGGAATCGATTGTTCCACCCCAAACCTGAGCAAAGAACCGCTAGTGGGGCGGAGGGCGTCGTTGCGCCGATCGCGCACAACACCTGCTTGCAGTGTTGTCAAGTCGTCGGAGCCGGAATCGCTAAAACTCAACTGGTTGCCGAGTTCGTCCTCGGATTCGCGACGGCCTTTGCGATCGGTAATTGAGACTCGCTGGTACTGCAAACCGAGTGAAGCAGTCCACTCAGAATCGGCAAAAGGATTGCGCGACAGGGGACGGGTGAAATTGATGCCGCCACCGGTGCGAACGATGCGGGGTCGATCCTCGTTGGGCAATCTGACTTCCCGTTCGCCGCCGTCAAAAATCACGCTGATCGATCGTCTTCTAAAAACATTAGCGGTGAAAGAAGTGCGGTAAGGATCGCCCGAAATCCAGGGGTCAGTAAAACTCAGGTCAAACAGCGTTTGGCGTTCGCCGATTTGTACTTCAGCGCCCAACTTCTGGTTCCTACCGCCCAAGTTTTGCTGCTGGTAACTCAGCGTACCGAACAAACCCGTCGCGGAACTCAAACCCGCACCAGCAGCCAGAGAACCAGTATTTTTCTCGATGACGTTGACAATTACCCTTGCCTTGCGGGGGTCAGTCGTTCCCGGTTCCAAGGCAAGCCGCACGTCTTCAAAAATTCCCAAACCAAACACCCGTCTCAAATCTCTTTCCGCCTTGGTGCGGTTAAAGATGTCTCCGGGCTTGAGTTCTACTTCGCGGGTGACGACAAAGCGGCGGGTGTTGCCTCCGATCGGCTGACCCGTGGCATCCGTTGCCTCTCCCTCCTTGTTCAGGAAGCGGACATCAACGGATTCGATCTGGCCTTCTGCCACTACCAGGGTGACTGTGCCGTCCTCTCCTACTTGCGGGGCATCAGTGATTTGGCCCAAAACATAGCCGTTCTCTTGGTACCACGCATTAATTTTTTTCACTCCCTCCTCAAAGCGGCGGAGGTTGAGAATTTGGCCGTACTGATCGCGGAAGCTTTCGTCAATTACGCTTTGGGGCAGCACTTGCTGGCCGGTGATTGTCACTCCCCGCAGCACCGGATTTGCCTGCACAATAAAAGTCACCCGGACGCCCAACGGGGTGTCTTCGGGTACTGCCCGCACGTTTCTGAAAAAGCCCGTGGCAAAAATGGCGTTGATGTCTTGTTGCAGTTGGGTGCGGTTGGTCGTGCGTCCCGGTTGGGTGCTGATGACTCGGTAAATCTCGCGTTCCAAGTCTCCCGTCGCCCCGGTGACGGTAACTTCTGCAACTAGCACTTGGGGTTCGGCCGCCCCGGCGGGTGCGGGGGTTGGTCTGGGCTGCGGTGCTGGGCCTGGGGGCAATGGAGGAACGGTGTTGGCGGGCGGTCTGGTCGGGGCCGGTCTGGGGGGAACTGGGGCGTTTTGAGCGATCGCCCCTGATTCCTCTGGTTTCCCTAGCTCTGCTGCGATCCAGGCGGGCGTTACAGCCGCTTCCGATGGGGGGAGCGGGCTGCCCTGTTGCGCCTCTGCCAAGGCGTTTTGGCTGCTAGAGGCAGGGGAGGGGTTGGATGCTAGCTCGGGTTTGAGTTGAAGCAAGGAAGGCGAAACCGGGGAGGCCGGGTCTGTGAATCGGTCTGGGGGTTTGCGGTCGTTCTCTCCTCTGTCAGGGGCCGCCGCTATTTTTAGGGCTTCGGCTTTGCTGGTTTTAGCGGCTTTGCGGTTTTGAGGAGGATTTTGGGTTAATTCTGGAATGGGGCGATCGGGTAATTCGATCGACGGGGCGGGCGGAACGGCAGCCAAAGCTTCCTCTGCTGATTCAGAGTAGGATGTTTGGCCGTTTGCCGAATTTGATAACCCGAATGTTGCTGAGGCAGTAAAAACTGCCACCAATACAGCAGATAAACGCATTTTTGTTCACTTTTTTGGGCAATCAACACACCACATTAGTCATTATTCATTAGTCTTAGTCATTAGTTATATAAGTCGGTTGAATTTCGCGCTGACCGCTAATTGATGACTGTTGACCGCTGATTGCTGACATCGAAAGCAGAAGGGTGACAAACTGTGCAATTTTAGCGCATTGTTAAGGCCTCTAAACTTTCTGAGCTAAAACCCGCTGGAGAACTTGCTGGTAAGCACTTTCTACCGATCCCAAGTCGCGCCGGAATCGGTCTTTATCCATAACACGGGCATCGGGGTCAGTTTCTGTGTTGTCCCAGAGGCGGCACGTGTCGGGACTGATTTCGTCGGCGAGGATCAGATTTTGATGTTGGTCGATACCGAATTCTAGTTTGAAGTCTACTAGGGTGATGTCGCACTCGGTGAAAAATTCTTTGAGTATTTCGTTAATTTCGCGGGCGGCGATTTCTAGTTGGTCTACTTGTTCGGGGGTAGCTAGCTGCATTAACTGGATTCTGCCGCGGGTCAGTAGCGGGTCTCCCAAATCGTCATTTTTGTAATAAAATTCCACCAGCGGCGGATTGACAATTGTGCCTAGGGCGAGTCCTGTTTGCTTGCAAAGACTGCCGGCGGCAATATTTCTGACTACGACTTCCAAGGGCAAGATTTGGACGCGACAGACTCGCATTTGGTTGGGGGCCGGCGTGTCGATGAAGTGTGTGGGAATGCCTTTGGCTTCTAGCATCCGAAACAGGTGCGCGGATACGGCGCAGTTGATTTCGCCTTTGCCGACGATGCTGCCGCGTTTCTGGGCGTTAAAGGCTGTGGCGTCGTCTTTGAAGTGGGTCAGCAAAATTTCGCTGTCTTCGGTGGAGTACAGGATTTTGGCTTTGCCTTCGTAGAGTTTGCGATCGGCTGACATGGCGATTAATAATGTAGATAAGTTTTAGATTTTACAGTAGCTCGATCGGGCGTTATTGGCGAGTTTTTGGATCTCGGCTGCTCCACTTAGGCCCCGGACGGGCGAGTACCCCTGCAGGTAGATACCGCGATCGGCTGAGGCATAAATGATTCTTGACAAAGGACAATAGAGATGAGACTTGCTGGGTTCGCGATCGGTGCGCGATCGACCTCGCCAACGAGACTGATGCTTACAAAACATCTGCAAAGTGACTAATTTATGGAAGACAAAAAAATTCATATCCTCTTGGTTGAAGATGATGAGGTTGATGTAATGAACGTCCGGCGAGCGTTCAAAAAAAATAACATCGTTAACCCTCTCTACATGGCAGCCAACGGATTAGAAGCTCTGTCTATATTGCGCGGAGAAGGGAAAATCGAGCCTGCAATGCCTCAAGCGCGCCGGTTAATTCTGCTGGACTTAAATATGCCGAGAATGAACGGGATCGAGTTTTTGCGAGAATTGCGACTGGATGAATGTTTGAGGTCGATTCCGGTGATCGTCCTCACAACTTCTAATGAAGATAGAGATAAAGTAGAAGCTTATAATTTGAATGTAGCGGGCTATATTCTTAAACCTGTCACTTTTTCTAATTTCGTGGAAGTTATGGCTACCCTCAATAGATACTGGATGCTAAGCGAAATTCCCTAAATTAACATAAATTTTAACAGGAAATTTTTCAAGGTAGCTTTGGTGATTTTTCAGCGGTGCATTTATTTTAATTACTTTTTGTAGACCGCAGCTTTTTCGGAGTAATCCACAATTCGGTTGTTATGGACAAACTTATCAAAATTCTGATTGTTGATGACGATGCAGTCGATCGGATGGCGGTCAAACGCTCGCTCAAGTCGGCAGGCGTTTCGGCAGAAGTTATTGAAGCAGAAAACTGTGCCGATACCCTGGCAAAACTCTCGGTAAGTAAAAATTCTACCCAGGTAGGGGCGAAACTATCCAAACAAAATAAATCTCAACATTTAAGCGAGGTTGAGGAGACAGAAAACGGCCTGCTATTAAATCAGATATTTGAGTGCGAATTTGACTGCGTATTCCTCGACTACGGATTGCCGGACGGAGACGGACTGAGTTTGGTACAAAACCTACGGGAAGCTGGGCTAAAAGTTCCCTTAATTGTCCTAACAGGTCAAGGCGACGAACAAATTGCTGTGGAATTGATGAAGGCTGGAGCTTCTGATTATATCGCTAAAAACAAGCTTTCTCCCGAGAGTTTATCCCGCAGTTTGTATAATGCTATGCGCGTTTACCGCGCCGAATCTCAGGCTTTTCATACCAGCCAAAAACTTAAGGAAAGCGAGGAACGGTACAGGTTAGTTTTAGAGGGAGTGAACGACGGAATTTGGGATTGGGATTTAAGTAAAAATGAGGTTTATTGGAACGATCGCCTTTTGGAAATTATCGGTTTGTCGCGAGAGCAATTTGGCAGGACTATGGAAGCTCTCTACAACCGCCTGCACCCCGAGGACAAGGACGGCATCGTCCGGGCGATCGCCGCTCACTTGGAACAAGAAATAGACTATAATGTAGAGTTTCGCCTGCTGCACTCTTCGGGTTTTTACCGCTACTGCACTTCTCAGGGAAAAGCTCAGCGGAATTATCATGGAAAACCGCTGCGAATGGCCGGTATGATTAGCGATATTACTGAGCGCAAACAGGCGGAAGATGCTCTGGAAAGGGAACGGCAGCAACTGAGACAAATTATTACTTGCGTGCCTGTAGCAATGGCGATGTTCGATACACAAATGCGCTATATGGCTAACTCTAAAAAATGGGTTAGTCAATTTAATTTGGAGTTGCCCTCCCTAAATAATCTCAGCCATTACGAATTGTTTCCAGATACGCCAAATCGCTGGAAAGCCATGTATCAAGAAGTGCTCAAAGGCCAGGTAGTGTCTGTGAGCGAAGATGCCTGGGAACGAGCAGACGGATCGGTTCTGTACCTGCGGTGGGCTGCTCATCCTTGGTACGATCCCGACGAAAAAGTGGGGGGAATTGTGATGGTTGCCGACAAGATTAATGAGTTGGTGGAAGCGCGGGAAACTGCCTTAGAAGCCAGCCGGGTGAAGTCGCAATTCTTGGCGAACATGAGTCACGAAATTCGCACTCCGATGAATGGGGTTTTGGCAATGGCTCAATTGCTGCTGCGCGCTACTCTGGAACCGAAACAGCAGGAGTGCGCTCAGACTATTTACCGCAGTGCTGAACATTTGCTGAACGTTATTAATGATATCCTCGATTTCTCTAAGATTGAAGCTGGAGAAATGCGGCTGGAAAAGGCGGATTTTGATTTGGATAGCTGCGTTGAGTCGGTGATAGAAATGACAGCGCATTTGGCAGAGGAAAAAGGTATTGAATTGAATATTTTAGTTGACAGTTCAGTGCCGAGAAAGTTGGTGGGCGACTCTGGCCGATTGAAGCAAGTTTTGCTGAATTTGGCGGGGAATGCCATAAAATTTACCGATCGCGGTCAAGTTCTAGTTCACGTAACTGTGAAACAGGGCAACCGACTGGCAGACGGTAGACAAGGGGCAAGATTGCTATTTTCGGTGCGGGATACTGGCATTGGAATTTCGGCAGAAGGGCAAACTAAGCTGTTCCAATCTTTTTCTCAGGTAGACGATTCTCCTACTAGGCCTTACGGCGGAACGGGTTTGGGTTTGGCTATTTGCAAGCAGTTAGTGGAGATGATGGGAGGCGAGATTGGAGTTCGCAGTTTGCTAGGCAGCGGTTCGACTTTTTGGTTTACTGTACCTTTGGAAAAACAGTTGCAAGTTGAGCCTCAAGAGCCCGAACTTGCGGGAAAGAAGCTGTTAGTAGTCTCTGGAAGCGCTTTGAGGAGGGCAGCAGTGCGATCGCTCGCTCAAAGTTGGGGTGCCCGCTGCGACGAGGCAGAAACTGCTGCTGAGGCTTTGAGCTGGTTGAACAAGGCCCAGGGCAGGATTTCTCAACATTCGGGGGAGGGGGAAAAAAGCTGGGATGTGGTGCTTGTGGACTTGCAAATGCCAGAGTTGGATGCTGAGGAATTTGCTAGGGAAGTGCGATCTACCTCGACAGTGGGTTCGTTAATCGCCATGACTGCTTTGCGGGAACAGCCGAACGCTGAAGCGCTTTGCAGTCGCGGTTTTAGCGGGTATTTGATCGAGCCTGTGCGGCCGAGCCGCCTGCTTGAGGCTGTGCTGGCACCGGTTAAGGGAACGAGAGAGTTTGGGAGGTTGGAGGCTGCTAATACTTACAAGTTGCCAGCAGTTAATTCTCAATATGTTACTCCCAATTCGCCGTCATCCTTGAGAATTTTGCTGGCGGAAGACCACCCGATCAATCAACAAGTGCTTGTCGAACAGTTGGCAGTTTTAGGCTATCACGCTGACTGCGCGGTCAACGGTCAAGAAGCGCTGGATTTGCTGGCAAAAAAAAGCTATGATTTAGTGCTGATGGACTGTCAAATGCCCGTACTTGACGGTTACAAAACGGCGCAAAAGTTGAGGGAAATCGAAGGAAGCGATCGGCATACTTTTGTGATGGCTTTAACTGCTCATGCTATGCCGGGGGAACGAGAAAAGTGTCTGGCGGCGGGGATGGACGATTATCTCAGCAAACCTGTAGATTTAGATGCTTTGGCAGCGGCGCTGAAAAAGTATGAAGCCCGAAATGTTCAGTTTGAAAATAAGTATGGAGTTAAAAGTATTAATTCGGAAAATAAATCTCAATTAGCAACAAGTTATACAGAAGTTTTGGAAAAAGCGCAGGTTGTGGCTGTGCCGGCACCAAGGGCGATCGCACTTCAAACTTGGGAAGATAGAGACTGCGACGGACTGTTCGACAAGAGCAGATTGGAGCAACTGGGACGAGTTAATATTAAATTGCCCGAGCGACTTTTGCAAGCTTTTGTGGCAGACGCGCAAGCTGATGTGGCTGCTGCCCAAAGAGCCGTAGAAGCTAAAGATTGGCAAACTGTGGAATATCAAGCACACCGTCTCAAGGGAACTTCGGCTAATGTGGGAGTTGCTCTGATGTCGGATTTAGCCGCACAATTGGAGCATCAAGCGCGAGGCATTCAATCTGAACCATCAGGGGGGAAATTGTCAAGTATTGAGAAGATTGAGAACATCTTAGTGAGTTTGTCCAGTCATTTAGCCCGGGTTCAAGAATTTGTGGAAACTCGAATGTTTTGTTAATGTTTAAGTCTGTTTTTAGTTGGGAGATACGTCGGCGATTAAAATCGCTACTACTACACTAAGTATCGTCCCTCTATAAGAGACTAAGACATAAATTCGGCAATTGAAATTGCCACTACATCAACTATATTCCTTTTGTAAAAAACTAAAAAATAGATTCTTTCTGTCTTCCTTCATTCTGTGTCCTCTGCTTTCTCTGCGGTTAATTAAAAAATAATTAATTTAGCTATGAATTACGATACCAGTACCAACTCTATTTTAGAGAGCGATTCATTAGAAAATAATGGAGAAATGCTAACCCCTTTGATGATTTTTGCTCGGGAAGTTTTATTGTATGAAAACGAGGCAATTTCTGAGCAAGATTATGTAAAGGCTGTGCCGCCACCGCCCGACCAAATTAATGATTTTTGTGTTGACAATATGGTGGCAAAAGTGGCTCGCTGCTGTCGGGAAAGCAAGGTTGGAAAAAAATTACCTACGGCTTTTTACGTTCATGTTTCTGCTTTGCAAGCACTCAACCCTGTCCTCGGAATCTACGAAAAGTGTGCCAGACGCACTCTCGAAAATATTGATGAAGCAACTTTAGTTAAATTTTCACTCCATCAACCTAAAATATCTTATCTTTTTTACCCTGATTTCGATACAGATGCTCACCCTGCTTTGCAAACCAGCCTCCAAATTAATCTGGAAACAGGGGAAGTTAAATATTTCGATTACAGCAACAGCGAAAATCCCCCGGTTTTGCACCGCAAGGAAACTTTTGTAGCTGCGGATTATCCGAATTACGAAAAGTTTTCTCGACTCACTCGCAGCGAGGAAGGATGGGGGCTGCTTGACAATACTAGCGTTATCGGCACTCGCGAGGGTTGGCTCAAATATTTGGGATATTGCGGTGTGGAAATTCAAGATCATGCTGTTGTCGAGCGTTTGAAAGAGGAGAATAGCGACCTTTCAATTCCTAAAATCGAGCGACACAAAGCTGCGATGGTACGGCACTCTCTTTCTAAACCTTTGCGTTTGGTTTTAGAAGCTGATTTAGCAATCGATGGGACGACTTTTTTTGATTACGGTTGCGGTTACGGCGGCGATGTTAAATATATTGCACAAGAGGGTTATGCTATTTCTGGTTGGGACCCATACTATCAGCCGGATACTCCGCGAACTTGTGCCGATATTGTGAATATTGGTTATGTGATTAATGTAATTGAATCTTTGGCGGAACGCCGAGAAGCTTTGCTGAATGCTTGGGAATTAACTAAGAATTTATTAGTTGTAGCGGCTCAAGTTTTGATTGATGATAGCGCTAGAGGTCAAATTGCTTATGGGGATGGGGTTATTACTTCTCGAAATACTTTTCAGAAGTATTACGAACAAGAAGAGTTGAAGGTTTATATCGACCAAGTTTTGAGTGTTGATGCAATTCCTGTGGCTTTGGGGATTTATTTTGTGTTTCGGGATGCTGCGGAGGGTGAAGGTTTTCGTGCTTCTCGGTTTCGATCGCACTTATCGACTCCCAGAGTGCGATCGCAAGTTAAGCGGTTTGAGGATTATGCGGAAATGCTGGCTCCTTTGATGGCTTTTGTGAGCGATCGGGGCCGCCTTCCGGTTAAAGGCGAATTAGCGGAAGAATCGCCAATTAAGGAGGAATTTCACAGTTTTAATCGCGCTTGGAGAGTGATTTTGCAAGCAACGGATGCGGATGATTGGGAGACAATCGCCGACAAGCGCCGCCAGGATTTGCTGGTATATCTCGCTCTCAACGGTTTGGGCGATCGACCTTCAATCCGCCGACTCCCGGCTCAAATCCGCAACGACATCAAAGGTTTGTTTGACAATTATCAAAAAGCTTGCACTTTGGCTGATTTAATGCTATATAGTTTGGGCAAAGCTGATATTGTTGCAGATTGCTGCGAAGATAGTGCGATCGGCTACAAACAGCCCGGTTCCCTTTCAGTTCATGTCTCTGCTTTAGAAGAACTAGACCCTTTACTCCGGCTCTACGAAGGCTGCGCCAACCGCACAATTGGCAGACTTGACGGCGCGACAATCATCAAATTTTACGCTCGCAAACCTCAAATTTCCTATTTATTTTATCCCGATTTTGACACTAACCCGCATCCAGCCCTCCACACAGCTATGCACATACATTTGCGCAACCTTTCTGTCAGCTATCAAGACTATTCTGATGTGTACAATCCGCCCATTTTAGTTAGAAAAGAAGCTTTTGTTACTGCTAGTTATCCCCATTATGACAAGTTTGCGAAACTCACTCGCCAAGAAGAAAAATTAGGGATTCTAGATCGTGGCGCAGTTAAAAAGCATCGGGAATGGGTGAAGTGTTTGGAGGAAAATTGCGTTAAAATTAAGGCTCATAAGTTGTTTTGGCGATCGAATGCCGATCCCGAAAAATTGAAAATGCTGCAAAAAGCTGCCTCGGAACGTCAGCAGAAAAAGATTGAGGTTAATGGGGAAAAGATTGAACAAACCGCAGAGAGCGCAGAGGGTACAGAGGATGGAAATGTTAGTGCCCAAGACAGTTGAACTTTGTTGGTAAGGTGTTTACAATTGAGGCTGTAGCGTTCCTAGCGGTTGACATGGAAGAATACTTGAAAGTGAGTGAAGTTATTGATTGGCAGCATCCTAAAATTCGGGAATGTGCTAAACAAATCGCATCGGGATATGAGACACCAACGGCGATAGCTAAGGCTTGCTTTGAGTGGGTGCGAGATGAAATTCGTCACAGTTATGACTATCAAATGAGTCCTGTGACCTGTAGAGCTTCAGATGTACTTCAGCACAAAACAGGGTATTGCTATGCGAAAAGTCACTTGTTAGCAGCGTTACTAAGAGCAAATGAAATTCCAGCAGGTCTTTGCTACCAGCGGTTGAGTATTGATGACAAGGGTGCGCCGTATAGTTTGCACGGTTTCAATGCCATCCATTTACCTGAAGTTGGTTGGTATCGAGTTGATGCAAGAGGTAACAAAGAAGCAGTCAACGCTCAGTTCACTCCACCCCAAGAGCAATTAGCATTCAAGATTCAGTTTTCCGAAGAGGCAGATTTTCCAGCCATATTCTCAGAGCCGCTTCAAGTCGTTATAGAAGCATTGCAAGCACAGAAGACATGGGATGATATGCTTCGTAATCTCCCAGACATTTCGTTGGAGTCCGCGAAGAGTTATGGTCTGCTATGATACACATCGAATCCTGCTTTGGGCAGGCGCAGCGTTTTGAATTGTTCACGGGCAAAAGAGCCGCAACATTCGTCTTTATGAGCGGCTCGGATACAAGCTATTCAATAGTGAAAAAAATAAACAAACCCCTGTCGTTCGTGTTCATGCAGAAACAGTGAAAAGCCCCAACAAGCAGCACAGGCTGCGGCAGTAGTTTGAAAAAAATCGTTTTTTGTGAATAACGTATTGACATTGTAAATACATTTTACCTATACTAGGGAGCATGAATGTATACTTCGTGCTCAATGGCATTACCTTTGTATGGGACGAGGGAAAAGCGCGGATCAATCCCACAAATCATGATGGGGTTACTTTTCAACAAGCTGCTGAATGCTTCTTTGACCCATTTCTAGTTGTCGTTGATGCCAGCCGCAATGAGGAAGCGCGTGATGCTGTGATTGGGCTAGATAGTCGGTGGAATCTACTGTATGTGGTTCACATTGAGCGTGAAGAAAATGTCATTCGGATTATTTCAGCACGTAAAGCAACTCGTCAGGAGAGGGCAGAGTATGAAGGTTGAAGCATTAAAGCAGCGATTAAACCGCAACCGTCCAATGACTAGCGTAACGATCCGTATGCCCGAAGATGTTGTGGAAGATCTAAAGAAAGTTGCACCATTGTTGGGTTTTTCGGGTTATCAGCCATTAATTCGTGCTTATATCGGTCAAGGTTTGCGCGTTGATTTAGAACGATTTGAAAGCGAGACAGTAACAGCCTTAGTAGCAAGTTTGAAGCGTCGAGGTGTCAGCGATGCAGTGATTGATGAAGCATTAAACGAAGTCCTTCGTGCTGAGTCCTGTTAATTGTGTCTAGCCAGCAGTAACGGAGGACACGGCAATGCCGTTTCCCTACCCCAAAATAATCGTAGCACGGGCAAGGACTCCCAGCCATAATGCTCGCGAGAGATGTAACTACCGCCCGATTAATTGTAGGGACACGGCAATGCCGTGTCCCTACCCGTAGCATCAAGCAAACTTAATTTTCAAATAATCATCCTCCATCTTCGCCCCCGAAGGTTGCAGCGCCGCTAAAGCTTGCGGCAACACCAAATTACGGCGGTGATTCCCAATCCGAACATTCAACTCATCTCCCGTTTTGCTCAACTGGATCTGATCCTTAGCAATTCCGGGCAAATACAGTTCCAGACTATATTGATTGTTTTCCTGCACGATCTTAATCGTATTTTCTTTGTAATAAACTTGACTGGGGTCTTCGTCTTTGTAAAGCGTTTCTTTCAAGCGTTCCAAAGCGGGCAAACCGCACATTTCTTCAGAATAAAGTGGCACTTCCTTAACTGGCAGCGGCATGAAATCTGAGTGAATTTCCTGACGGTACTGTTCCTGGCTTTCTTTCCACCGTTTAAAAAATGGGTCAGTTACTTCTGCGGGAATAATTCGGTTAGCTACTACTAAATCTGTGGCTACATTGTACAAACTCAAATAGGCATGAGCGCGCAGAGATTCTTTAATTACCATTTTTTCTGGATTGGTAACTAACCTTACCGAAGTCACAGTATTGTCAGTTAAAACCTTTTCCAAAGCTTCGATTTGTTCGTAAAATTCGTAAGGTGCATCCATCACCTCTTTGTCGGGTAAAGAAAAACCCGCAATCGGTCTAAAAATAGGTTCAACTAAAGGTCGAAGGGCGGCTGATATGCCTTGCAGCGGCTTGTAAAATTTTCTCATGTACCAGCCGCCAACTTCCGGCAAGCTTAGCAGTCTCAATGCTGTGCCAGTCGGAGCAGAATCGATAATTAAAACATCAAATTCGCCTTCGTCGTAATGCCGCTTCATTCGCACTAAACCGAAGATTTCATCCATTCCTGGCAAGATGGCTAATTCTTCAGCTTGCACGCCTTCGAGTCCCTGCGCTCGCAAGACTTGAGTAATGTAGCGCTTAACTGCTCCCCAATTGCCTTCTAATTCCCTGAGAGCGTCTAATTCTGCTCCCCACAAATTCGGTTTTACCAGCCGCGAATCGTGCCCGAGTTCCATGTCGAAGCTGTCGGCTAAGGAGTGAGCGGGATCTGTGCTCAGCACTAGGGTTTTGTATCCCAATTCGGCACATCGCAGCCCAGTCGCAGCGGCTACGGAGGTTTTGCCGACGCCGCCTTTTCCGGTCATTAATATTAAGCGCATTGATTGTTTAGCTCGCCTGAAAATTCTTTACTTCTATATTGTAACGGAATGTAACAGAAATTAATTTAACAGGACTGATGCACGGGGCCCTGCGGTAGGGTGCTGTATAAGCACCTTACTCAAAGGGGTTACTCTCATTCCCCATCTAAAATCTAAAATCTAAAATTTAAAATGGTATTACCAGTTGTTTGAGCACGTCTAGTCGCGAACAGTTCCAGTAATCGATGTGGGAAACGATTAAACCGTCATTGTTGACTTTAAGTTCGCTCCTACCGGCGATCGCCATTTTCGGTTTCCAAGGTAGCGGTGCGATCCAGCTCAGAGTCCAGCGAGTTTCGATAGTATCTCCCGATCGCGAAATGCCGTGCAAATCGAGTTTAATTTGTTTAAAAACAGTCCCCATAAACCCGATCATTTTGCGGTAGCGTTCGACTCCTGTAAATCGATTCACAGGGTCTTCAAAATAAACATCTTTTGCATAAATGCTGTAAGTCTGATTTTGGGGAAATCTTTGATAATCGTCTTTGAGAATTTCAATAATGTCCATTATGATTAGATATTTGCCTTAAATTATTATAATATAGTTTATACTTGCTTGAGAAAAGGCGGACAACTTATGATCGACCTCTACACTTTTACCACACCAAACGGCCGCAAAGTCTCGATCATGCTCGAAGAAATAGGTTTACCCTACAGCGTGCACGTCATCGACATCACAAAAAACGACCAATTTAGCCCCGAGTTCATCGCCATCAACCCCAACAGCAAAATTCCGGCGATAGTCGATCGAGATAACGGCCTCACCGTCTTCGAGTCCGGGGCTATTCTGATCTATCTTGCCGAAAAAAGTGGCAGATTTCTGCCCACCGACAAACAAAAATACTTTCAAGTTATGGAGTGGCTGATGTTTCAAATGGCCAGCGTCGGCCCGATGTTTGGTCAACTAAACCACTTCAAACGCTTTGCACCCGAACAAATTCCCTATGCGATCGGGCGCTACGAAAAAGAAACATTGCGCCTCTACGGAGTATTAGACACTCAACTAGCAAAATACGAATACATCTGCGGCGACTATTCTATAGCCGACATTGCTACCTATCCCTGGGTTGCTATTTACGAATTTCAAGGATTAACCCTCGACAACCACCCCCACCTCAAACGTTGGGTAGAAACCGTGCAGAAGCGTCCCGCCGTTGAGCGCGGAATGGCTGTTCCATCATTATAAACCCCGCATCTAAATTGTATTTTCGGGAGGGCGTCCCGCCCACCCCACAAAGCAAGTTTACTGGTTGTGGAACGGGCTTCTAGCCCGTTCAAAAAAAGCCCTCAAACTCAATCGGCGAAATGCTTAATAATCGCCTCAGCAAACTCCGAACACTTCAACTCAGGCACCGGCGGCTCCATCAACCTCGCCAAATCGTAAGTAACTTCACCGTTAGAAATTGCCGCTCCCAAACCCTTCTTAATCAAATCTGCGGCTTCTTGCCATCCCATGTATTCTAACATCATCACCCCGGACAAAATCAGGGAACCGGGATTGACTTTATCCAAACCCGCGTGTTTCGGTGCAGTGCCGTGAGTTGCCTCGAAAACAGCACATTCATCACCAATATTCGCGCCGGGCCCCATGCCCAATCCGCCGACAATTGCTGCCGCCGCATCGGACAAATAATCCCCGTTCAAATTCATCGTCGCCAAAATCGAATATTCGCCCGGTCGAGTTTGAATTTGTTGGAAAATACTGTCAGCAATTCGGTCGTTGACCATAATCTTTTCTTTCCACTGACCGCTGCCGTGACTGTCCCAAATTGCAAACAAAACGTCGGCAACTTCTTGACGAATTTTAGCTTGTTTTTCTGGAGTCAAAGCATCATATCCCGGATCTATTAGGCGGGCATTGTCTTCCAAGCTAATGTCAGGATTTTGTTCTTTGTTGGCGAGAACCCAAGACTCTCTTTCAGTCACGCACTGATCGCGATATTCGGTGGTTGCCAGTTCGTAACCCCAATCTCGGAAAGCTCCTTCGGTGTATTTCATGATGTTGCCTTTGTGCACCAAAGTCACTTGCTGCTTGTCTTTCGGCAACCGCAAAGCGTGGGCGATGGCGCGCCGCACTAAACGTTGAGAACCGCTTTTGCTAATTGGTTTAATTCCTATTCCTGAATCGAGGCGAATTTGTTTTTTGCCGTGTTCGGGTGTTGCCGGAATTAACTCATTATTGAGGAATTCAATCAATTTTTTGCCGATTTCGCTGCCTTTGGGCCATTCAATTCCCAGGTAAATATCTTCTGTATTTTCCCGGTAAATAATTACGTCTAGCAGTTCAGGAGTTTTGTGCAGCGATGGTGTTCCAGCATAATATTTGCAGGGTCGCACGCAGGCGTAAAGGTCAAAGATTTGCCGCAAAGCTACGTTTAGCGATCGAATGCCGCCTCCAATTGGGGTTGTCAGCGGCCCTTTGATGGCGACTCCGTACTCTTTGATGGCGTCTAAGGAATCCTGCGGCAAATATTGGTAAGTCCCGTAGACATCGCAAGCTTCGTCGCCTACATATATTTTGAACCAGTTAATTTTCCGCTTGCCGCCGTAAGCTGTTTCTACCGCAGCATCCATGACTTTCTGGGATGCTGGCCACAAGTCCACACCCGTACCGTCACCGCGAATGAAGGGAATAATCGGGTCATCGGGGACGATCGGCGAACCGTCTTTGAAAGTAATTTTAGAACCAGTTGTCGGGGCTACAATCTTTTCGTACATATCTTAACAGCGCGGATAGCAATGTTCCCTATTTTGCCACGATTATCTGCCCAAACCTCAAACACGCCTAAATATTTGTATAAATTTAAGTTGGATTTTTGGGCGATCGGCTGGCCGTCACTGTGACTTTTGGGCGATCGTAAATTTAAAAGTAACTTTAAAAAAGTAGCAAATATAGCAGAAGTTTCTATCAAATATGCCTCTCTATCTTTCAGCCCTAATGTTGGGAAGATGCTGGAAGCGAGTCAGTGGATTTTAGATTTTAGATTTTAGATTTTAGATTTACTCCACAGATTCATCTGGGATCTTGAAGTCGGGTCTAAAACTTGGGGCCGCTCACGAATCCTGTAGGAAACTTGTATTCGTTTTTGAGCTGGGTCAAAGTGGATTTTAGATTTTAGATTTTAGATTTTAGATTTACTCCACAGATTCATCTGGGATTTTGAACTCGGGTCTAAAACTTGGGGTCGCTCACGAATCCTTTAGGAAACTTGTATTCGTTTTTGGGCTGGGTCAAAATGGTGATTGTCGCCGCAGATGAACGCGAATCAACGCAGATTATTTTCACAAAATTTGCATTTATTTGCGATATTTTTCCTTCTGCATATTTTTTTTGACAACCCACAAAATAAACCAAATGACAATACTCACCACAACTATTTTGGAAACAGGGCCCAGATAATCATCGACAAGTCCATAATTTTCCCCGAGTTTATATCCGGCAAAAGTCAGGAAACTCACCCACAAAAGAGTGCCGGCTGTTGAGTAAAGTAAAAAAGGAATTAAAGGCATATTGTTGATGCCAGCGGGCAGGGAAATCAGGGTGCGAACTCCGGGTACGAGGCGACACAAAAACACGGCTTTGTTGCCGTGTCTGTTAAACCATCTATTCGCTTTGTCAATATCGGCGCCCGATACAGTGATCCATTTGCCGTATTTGTCGGCTAAATTCCTCAAGCGTTCTTCGCTCAATAATTTACCCGCATAGTACCAAGGAATCGCCCCCAGAACTGTACCGATTACCCCTGCTGCGATCGCCGGTGAAAACTCCATTCCGCCCTTGAATACCGTGAATCCTGCCAGAGGCATAATCAATTCTGAGGGTATGGGGGGGAAAAGGTTTTCCAAAAACATCAACAGGCCAATTCCGAGATAACCCATCGACTGCATTGTGTTAGTTATCCATTCAACCATTTTGATTTAATAATTGGTAATAGGTATAGCAGAAGGAAGTTCGGCAACGGATTATGTAACGGATGTCAGGAAGACCGAATGCCGAAGTTGGAAGAAGGAAATTTATGAAGTAGGGACACGGCATTGCCGTGTCCCTACGGTGGGGATAGATCGATGATTAAGTGCCCGAAGTCCAAGAGTTGGTATACTCAATTTGATCGGCAGTCAAGGTATCAATGTGAATACCCATTGCTTCCAATTTGAGACGGGCAATTTCTTTATCAACTTCCACGGGGATTGAGTGAATACCAGGCTCTAGTTTGCCTTTGTTCGTAACCAGATATTCGCAGGCTAAAGCTTGGTTAGCAAAGCTCATATCCATGACGGCGCTGGGGTGTCCTTCGGCTGCTGCCAAGTTGATCAAACGGCCTTCGCCCAACACAATAATCGACTTGCCATTATTGAGGCGATATTCTTGAGTGAAAGACCGGACTGTTTTCACGTCGGTGCTTTTTGTGCCAAGGGATTTGAGGTCAATTTCAATGTCGAAGTGACCGGAATTGCAAACAATTGCGCCGTCTTTCATGGTCTCGAAATGTTCGGCACGAATGACGTGTTTGTTGCCGGTAACGGTAATGAATATATCTCCGACTGTTGCTGCTTCGTCCATCGGCATGACGCGGAAACCGTCCATCACTGCTTCGATCGCCCGAATCGGATCGATTTCGGTGACAATTACGTTAGCGCCCATGCCGCGGGCGCGCAGTGCCGTGCCTTTGCCGCACCAACCGTAACCTGCAACCACAATATTTTTACCGGCTAACAAAATATTGGTAGCGCGGATAATGCCGTCTAGGGTAGATTGACCGGTGCCGTAGCGGTTGTCGAAAAAGTGCTTGGTGTCGGCGTCGTTGACGTTCATTGCGGGGAAAGTCAGCACACCGTCTTTCAACATTGCTCGCAGGCGCACGATGCCTGTGGTAGTTTCTTCGGTAGTTCCGATTAAGTCGGAAATTTGGTTCGGGCGGTGCTGGATCAGGGCAGCTACCACGTCGCTGCCGTCGTCGATGATAATATTGGGGCGGTGGTCTAGGGCTGTGTAGACGTGACGTTCGTAGGTAGCCGCATCTTCTCCTTTGAGGGCGAAGACGGAAATGCCGTAGTCTTGAACTAAGCAAGCCGCTACGTCATCTTGAGTGCTCAAGGGGTTGCTGGCGATCAGTACGGCGTCGCCACCGCCGAGTTTGATGGCGATTGCCAAATGAGCGGTTTCTGTGGTTACGTGGCAGCAAGCAGCCAAGCGAATGCCAGCGAAAGGCTTTTCTTTAGCGAAGCGTTCTTGAATTTGCCGCAAAACGGGCATTTCCCGGCCGGCCCACTCGATGCGTTGCTTTCCCAAGGGGGCGAGGGACAAGTCTTTGACTTCGTGTTTAATCTTGACGGATGTAGCAACCATGTATGTTATTTCTGAGAAATCATCAAACTTTGTTAGTTTTAGCAGATTAAGCCATCGGCGGGCAAGTGCTGTGATTTTACTCGATCGGGGGCGGCGAGGCTAATCTTAAATTTTGATTGTGTTCGATCGATTAGCGAGCGAGTCTATGGAGTCACCCGCACAGCGAGAGTCAAACATTCCTGTCGGGCGATCGATCTCAATCTTTTGTGTTAGCGTGGCGTTCTTGAATTATTTGACACTCTCACTGGGGCGGCTGAAAGTTCGATCGTCTGCGTGATTGCGTTCCCGGCTTTGCGTCCGGGAGATATTATCGGTTTGTTAGGACTGGGTTGAGTAGCTATTAGTTTCGCCTTCCAAGATATCTTCAAAAAATTTTTAGCGGGAATATTGCTGCTGTTGTACGAACCGTTTCAATTGGGAGATCAGATAATTTTAGAAGGCTTTGAAGGTACTGTTGAAAAGATTTCGATGCGTTTAACTCAAATTCTGAGCGCTCGGGGAGAGCGAGTTATCATGCCCAATGCGATCGTATTTACCAATTCTGTGGGGGTACTAACAGCCCTGCCACACAGGCGAACAGACCTGCCTTTAATTTTAGCCTGCGATACCGACCTTCTCTAGTAATTGAAACCTTGTTTAAAGCTATTTCCGAAGTCGAAGGCGTTTTGTCGCCACCAACTCCGGAAGTTGATAATTCAAGCATTAACGATGGTTCTTTGCATCTTATTGTCGGCTATTGGACGCTGCCGGAAGAAGCACAGGTGGGACGGACAAAAACCAGGGCTGTGGTGATGATTAAAGTAGCGTGCGTCCGGGCCGACCTTAAAATTCCTCAACCCGTACCAGTGACTTTGTACGATCGAACATTTGACCGTGAGTGAGTTTTGAATTTTGAGTTGGGAGAGGGCGAGACAGGGAGAGTCGGAGAGTGGGAAAAATGCTCTTTCTCCCCTCGGACTTCTTCCCCCTTAACTTCTTCCCTCAACATCCATCCCTTAAATCCGTTAAATCCCGTACACTGGTTCGTTGCCGAACTTCCCTCTGACTTCTGGCATCTGACTTTTCAAATCAAGCAAAAGGCGAGCCGATGTTATATTAGCGCGCCTCCAAATTGTATTCTATTTTGCCAAACGAAATTGAGCAGATTGTTGCAGTTGAAAAAATCAGGAAGCAGTCTTGCTAGCGCGGCGGCGGCGGGCTGCAACCAAGCCACCCAAACCGAGAGCCAAACCAGTCATTGTCATTGGTTCGGGAACTGCTTCTGCGCTCACTGCGAAGTCTTGGAAGTCTGCGTCGTTGCTGTTACCGCGATCGTCGAAGGAGATTAGCGTGCCTCCATTAAACAGAGAACCTGTTCCGTTTGTGAAGTTTCCGGCAGCTTGGAAGACGTTCGTTGTTTCTTTGCCGAGTGCGTTCCACAGTTGCGATTGCCCGCCAAACACGGCTAGCTGGGTGTTGGAGTTCAAGGCTGAGCTTGAGTAGACAGTGCCATCGTCGCCGCTGTCGAGTCCCAAAGTATAAATTTGATTTGCCAGGAATGTGAATACTACCGAGGCAGGACCCGTGACTGTATTGCCCAGAGTTCCTTTCCATTCGTTTTCCCACTCGTTGTCTGAGGATTTAGTTTCCGAAAACAGGTTGGCCACTTTAGAGATCGCCGAGTCATTCACAGTGTAGACTCCCAAAGAGGATTGGTACTGACCGTGAGATTCTTTGAACTTAAAGGTGACACTTGTGTCTTGCTGGAATGAGATGCCGTTGGTACCAAAGGAGAATGCGTGAGCTGGAGCTGCGGCGCCCAACATAGCTGTGGCGGCTGCGGTAGCTGTGAGGGCGGATAATAGTTTGGTATTCATAATCTGTTCCTTTTTCGATAGGCTCTTAATAATTTCATTATGCGATACTTTTTTGTATTTTTGGCACTTTATGTAATTTTTGACATATTCTTTACCCAGCCTTTACACATCCTTCACAAATGCTGTCGATCGCATCGGCTTGCAGGGCGAGCGCTCCCTCAAAATACACACCAATAATTATACAAATTGTGGCTTTAAACCTTGCAGTCGCCGGCATGGGAGCGCCGAGGAACCAAACTGATTTGGAGCGGGTTTATGCTAATTTTTTATTTTATTCTCAAGTCTAAATCCTCAATAACAAACACTTAAGTATATATACGGTGATATTTTTGCCCGCTGACAGGTAGAGAAGTTTTATATTAACCCGAAACTGGGAATATTTGTTTTTTGGGACTTGCGTATGAAAGTTAAAGTAGTTTATCTATCGGGTAAATTACGTACAAACTGCGATCTTTGGGTTTACGTCTTTAGGTTAAATTAAATAGATCCAGCGCCGCGATCCCTCCCAAAGATACGATCGACTATATGCGATGGGACCAGATTGAAGCGGTAAAAGAGCGGATACCCCCTTAACAAATACCGTATATAGAACCTCTGGGCAAGTCCTTGCTCCCGATCGACCGCATCAAAACAGACCGCTGTAGCGTTCCTCGGCCCAAGGTTCGCCCCGCTGGTGGTAGCCGTTGCGTTCCCAAAAACCGAGTTCTTCGGTTTCGGTAAACTCCAGGCCGTTAATCCATTTAGCGCTTTTCCAAGCGTACAAGTGCGGAACTACCAGCCGCATCGGGCCGCCGTGGTCTGGGGATAGGGGTTCGCCGAAGAGGGTGTGGGCGAAAAAGTTTTCTTCTCGGAGGAAGTCGGCGATCGCAATGTTAGTAGTGTAGCCGCCGTAGCAGTGTTCCAGGACGTGCAGAGCTTTCGGATCGACTTCTATGTAGTTCATGAAATCTGTGACTTTGACTCCCGTCCACTGCACGTCGAGTTTTGACCACCGGGTGACGCAGTGAAAATCCGCAGTAAAGTTACTTTGGGGCATAGCCTGGAAGTCCGACCAAGTGAAGGTTTGTGGTTTTGCCAATCCCCAGACTTTAAATTCCCAACTCTCAATGCTGACGGAGGGTGTATCGCCGTAGGTCAGCACGGGAAAGCCGTTGGCGAGGTATTGACCCGGGGGGACGCGATCGCTGTTTTCTGATTCTGGCTTGCGAAAAAATTTGCCCAGCATTGATTCACGCTCTACAGTAACTGCCTGCAATCCTCACTATAACTTGCAGATATGGGCGCATCGCAATTAATCTCAAGGTAGAAAGCAAAAGCACTTCTGCCGAAATAAAAATTCCCAAATCCTGCCTGATGCCAACCTAGTTCTGCCTTTAGAGAGATGCGAAGCTAAAAATTACAAAATATATCACCCCAGAGTATTAATTTGTTAATCTTAAATCATATCGCAATTAATGGTGCATTTCCGAATCTTTGATGTATTGTAAATATGCTGAGATGCCATATGTAAAAAAATTGATGGGGTAAAAATCATGTTCACACCTTGCTTGATTCCGTTGGCGGTCTGCTTTATTGCTTTGTTGGTGGCTGTGGGGACTGACAACAGAACGCTAGACGGAATTCCGGCTCCCATAGCTGCAATTATTGGAGTGTGTTCGTTAATTTGGTTTGTGGCGGTCTGTCCTTGGTTTGTTGAACTCGCTCTAGTCTTGGCGGTGGTGGTTTTGGGCAAAGCTTACCTGCAAAAAATCTTGAACGTTGGCTGAATTTTCAGGGCTAGCGCTTAAGACAGTTGCGGGAGCGCGATCGGGTGCTGCTACCTTGTTGAGATTTTCGCAATTTGTCTGGCTATGTTCTTAGATGGGGTCGCCAAAGCGGAAGCAACCCCAGCATTGGAGAAATTCAATTTAGATATTTCGGTTAAAAATTAGAACATAAAAATCGACAGAGAAACCCAGTTTATCTAAGATAAACCGGGTTTGTGGGAGGCTAAAATTTTCACAAATCCCGCAAGACTTGCTTAGGAATTACGCACTCGGAACCTAAGAAACCGGGTTTCTGAGTTGAGGAGTGTGGCTGTATGTTCGTAAAATGGCGAGCTGTTAAATTGGCAAGCGATTGATATCTTTATTAGAACCAACTACTACCATCGCCTCGCCCTTTTTCAAGCGTTCGTTTGGCTGCGGATTGATCTCGAACTTGTCGGCGCGACCGACTGCTAGCAAGTTCAAACCGTACCTGCGCCGGAGATCCAATTCCGAGATGGTTTTACCGTCAAACTTTTCAGGGACAAGCAACTCAACGATGCTGTGATCTGGGTCGAGGTCAAACCGTTCTAAAATGCTGGGTTGTGTAAGAATTCGGGCTAAAGAGCAGCCCATTTCTCGTTCGGGAAAAACGACATGATCTGCGCCGACTTTTTTCAACAGTTTTAAGTGAGTTTCCGAAGAAGCTTTGGCTATTACGTGACTTACCCCGCCTTCCTTAAGATTTAGGGTGGTGGTAATGCTTTCTGCTAGGTAATTGCCGATCGCAACAATCACTGTTTCAAATTCAAATATACCAGCTTCCGCAAGAGCGCTAGGCTCTGTAGAATCTAACTGCACAACGTGAGCAGCAATACGATCGGTCAAAGCTTGAGTTACTTTTTTTTCATCGGTGTCAACTCCCAAGACTTCGTAACCCAAGCCGTGCAGAGTCGAACACACAGCTTTGCCGAAGCGTCCCAAACCAATAACTGCAAACTGCTTGTTTTCGGCGCGCAAAGTCCGAAAAAAATTTAAAGATGACAGGTTCACTGAATATCCAGCGCTGAGCGTCTTGCTGTTTAAATTTTAGCAGACACAGCGCCGCCTCCTTTTGATTTTTGGGTAAGTAGTAAAAGTTGATTTGGGTTGTCACCCATTGTTTAGATTATCAGCAACGAGGCAGGATTTTTTTATCCGACTAACAAACTTTCCTCAGCATACTTAAAAGACCTGGGTTTTGGGTCGCCGAAGGCAGCACTCATCAGCAGCAACACGCCAACCCGACCTACATACATTGTAGCAATCAAAACCAACTTACCGATCGCTGAAATCTTGGCTGTAATTCCTGTGGAAAGACCGACCGTGGCAAAGGCTGAAACTGCCTCAAGCAGAGCTGCGATAAATTCTACTTGGGGATTGGTCATCTCAATTAAAATTGCAGATGTGAACGCGACCAACAGGGAACCGAAGACTACGCTAATGGTTTTCAGAATCATTGCTGGCGGGATTTGGCGCTGATAGCACTCCACATCTTCCTGGCCTTCGAGAACTGCTGCGGTACAGCAAAATAATATCCGAAAAGTTGTGGTTTTGATGCCACCGCCGGTGCTGCCGGGACCTGCGCCGATAAACATCAGCGCAACGGTCAGAAATAACCCGGCTTCGCTCATTTTGCCAATGTCAATTGTATTGAATCCCGCCGTGCGGGGAGTAACAGATTGAAACCAAGCTGCCATCAATTTTTGAGGAAAATTGAGAGGGCCGAAAGTTGCTGGGTTGTTGTATTCCAGCACCAAAAAAGCTAGGGTTCCTAAAATTAAAAGAACAGCAGTTGTACTGGTAACGACTTTGAAATTTAGGGAAAACACTGTGCAAATAGGGCTTTTGTTGAAGCGATCGCGCAGCCACAGGTACATTTCCATAATTACTTGATAGCCGATTCCCCCAAATATGATTAAACCGCTGACTGTGAAGTTAATCACAGGCGAATTGATGTACTGGATTAAATTATCTGAATACAGGCTGAAACCTGCATTGTTAAAGGCATTAACGCTGTGAAATATAGCAGACCACACACCCTCTTTAAATCCGTATTGGGGGACAAAAACCGTCATCAGCAAAAACACTCCAGTTAATTCAAACAAAAGCGTTGTTGCTAGAATTGACTGCACGAGTTGTACTACGCCGGCTAGCCCGGATTTGTCGAGAGATTGTTGCAGGGCAATTTTGTCTTTCAAGCAAAAGCGGCGACCCAATAACAGCAGCAAGAAAGTCGTGGCTGTCATGTAGCCCAAGCCTCCTATTTGCACCAGTAAAACGAGGCACAGTTGCCCCCAAAAAGAGTAATATTTTCCGACATCCACAACCGACAAGCCGGTGACGCAGACAGCGGAAGTAGAGGTAAACAGTGCTGTTATTGGATCGCTCCAAGTTCCATCAATTGTGGAAAAGGGCATCATCAGTAGTAGAGTACCTGCGAGGATGACGGCGAGAAAGCCCAAAGCAATGGTTCGCGAGACAGTCATTCGATTTTAGATTTTAGATTTTAGATTTTAGATTTTAGAGGGAACCCACAAATCGATTTTAGATTTGAGGTTTTAGAGGCAGCCCACAAATCGATTTTAGATTTGAGATTTTAGAGGCAGCCCACAAATCGATCGTCGGGCTTGAAATTAAGACATCTCTGTCTGGCGAGTGCCTGCGGTCGATCGAACTCAATCGCCAAATTCTATGACAACATCGGGAAAATAACGGTAGAATTCCTTTAATAACTTGCAATCCGGCGATGACATCAACACTTTACCAGCAAATTCAGCAACTTTACGACGCTTCTAGCGGTTTGTGGGAGCAGGTGTGGGGCGAACATATGCACCACGGTTACTACGGCCCGGATGGCAATTTGAAAAAAGAGCGCCGACAGGCTCA
Organism: Microcoleus sp. Pol7_A1; assembly: GCF_036701085.1. Lineage (NCBI taxonomy): Bacteria > Bacillati > Cyanobacteriota > Cyanophyceae > Oscillatoriales > Microcoleaceae > Microcoleus > Microcoleus sp. Pol7_A1. Next base: position 2,225 of record NZ_JAUBQD010000036.1, on the reverse strand, counting down.
GATAGATTTGATAGAAGAACTGCTGGGCTGGGCTGGAGTCCCCTCAGAGAAGGCACTCTGTGAACCTTACCGCATTCTCGATGTCGGTTGCGGGATCGGCGGCAGCACGCTGTATTTGACCGAAAAGTTTAGTTCGATCGCTCAAAATAATTTAAAGTTGGATGGCGGGAGCGATCGTAATTTTAGCAGATCGCCCGAACCAAATAAAACGGGCGCTAGCGTTACAGCGACCGGGATTACTCTGAGTCCGGTACAGGCCAACAGAGCGACCGAACGCGCTAAAATTGCTGGGCTAGAAAGCAATGTCAATTTTTTGGTAGCCGATGCTTTGAATATGCCTTTTTCTGACGAGTCATTCGACTTGGTTTGGTCGCTCGAAAGTGGCGAACATATGCCCGACAAAATTAAGTTTTTGCAGGAATGCTGCCGCGTACTCAAGCCGGGCGGAACTTTGATTTTGGCAACTTGGTGTCACCGCCCGGTGGGAGAAACGGCGGGAGAATTAACTGATGAAGAGAGAAAGGAATTGGCAGAAATTTACCGGGTTTATGCTTTGCCTTATGTGATTTCTTTGCCGGAATACGAGGAAATTGTCCGCAGTTTGCCTTTGACAAGTATTCGCACCGCTGATTGGTCAAAAGCTGTTGCTCCTTTTTGGGATGTGGTGATCGATTCTGCTTTGACTCCGAGCGCGATTTGGGGTTTGCTGACTAGCGGTTGGACGACTATTCAAGCTGCACTTGCTCTCGGATTGATGAGCCGTGGATATCAGAGCGGATTGATTCGTTTCGGGCTGATTTGTGCTGTAAAATAACAGAGATAGATCGGAGAAGTTTTGAGTCTTGGCTTAAGGGGTAAGGTGTTCTTCGGAGCATGGGTGTCAACTTAAGATTAAACCTAGTATCAGTCTACTGTTTGACTATTAATCCCTCGCTCGCTCCTTAACTTGCCTCCTACTCACTTCCTACTCCCCTTAAAAAGGGAGAAGAGCGCTCAAAGTGAGTCTTCTTAAGGGGGATGCGAGAGGGAGCGATACTAGGTTATAAACGAGAGATATAAAGGGTTTTAGGCGATTGTTGACATGAATCAGTAAGGTGCGCAATGCGCACCCTACAGAATGTTATTTTTTTTGTGCGGGTGTGAGTTTTATGAGCAACGATTCGATTAACAAGTCTTGGATTGATAAAAATGGCTCGGCTCCGCAAAGCTGGGTGAGGGCGTTTTGGGAGTTTTCTCGACCGCACACAATTGTGGGCACTAGCTTGAGTGTATTGGCTTTGTACGCGATCGCCCAAAGCGCGCGGCTGTTTGTGAATCCTGTATTTTGGCCCCTAGCTTTTGCCTGGTTGGCTTGCATTTGCGGCAATATTTATATTGTGGGATTGAACCAGTTAGAAGATGTTGAAATTGATAAAATTAATAAGCCGTATTTGCCGATCGCCTCGGGAGTGTTTTCTCGTAAAACCGGGGAATTAATTGTAATTGCCACGGGAATTCTAGCAATTTTGACTGCTGTTTTACAAGGCCCGTTTTTGCTGGCTACCGTTGGCGTTAGTTTGGCGATCGGGACTGCTTATTCTCTGCCGCCAATTCGGCTGAAGCGTTTTCCTTTTTGGGCGGCACTGTGCATTTTTACGGTGCGGGGCGCGATCGTAAATTTAGGGTTATTTTTGCACTTTAATTGGGTGTTGGGTTTGGGAACGGCGAAAAGCGCTTTTTCTGGCTGGAGTTTGGAGAGTGTGTCTTTTGACATTCCTGCGGAAGTTTGGGTGCTGACGATTTTTGTCGTGGTGTTTACGTTTGCGATCGCCATTTTTAAAGATATCCCCGACATGGAAGGGGACAAGCAATATAATATTACTACGTTTACGATTGAGCTGGGCAAGCAGGCCGTGTTTAATTTATCTCGCTGGGTGTTGACGGTTTGTTATTTGGGCGCGACTTTGGCGGGAGCGATCGTATTGTCTAATGTTAATTTAGTGTTTCTGGCAGTTTCTCATTTGGTGGCTTTGGGTTTGATGTGGTTTTGGAGTGTCAAAGTTGATTTGGACGATAAAATAGAAATTGCTGCATTTTATCAGTTTATCTGGAAGTTGTTTTTCTTAGAATATCTGATTTTTCCCGCAGCTTGTTTGTTGGGGTAGAAGGGGAAGAAGGAAGAAGGAAGAAGGAAGAAGGAAGAAGGAAGAAGGAAGAAGGAAGAAGGAAGAAGGAAGAAGGAAGAA